>JAZNZL010000072.1:0-7484 GCA_045594925.1 Clostridia bacterium | reverse complement strand
CAGAAACAAGGGTGTTTAGTGATTGCGGAGGCTCCTGTGCTACTATGGTAGTGTCAGTGCCTTGCAGATATATACATTCACCGGTAAGTGTAGCAGATATAAGAGACTATAACCATACAAAAGCTTTAATAGAGGCAATAGCCGAGAATTCTTGGAAAATTGGAGGTAATGAATAATGGAACTTTTAAGAAAACTTACACAGGTAACTGCGCCGTCAGGCAGCGAGGATGCGTTGTATGATATAATAACAAATGAAATAAAGCCTTATGTGGATGAAATATACACAGACCCGCTTAAGAATCTGATTGCACGTAAAAAGGGTACAGGCAAAAAAGCTATGGTGTGTGCACACGTTGACGAAATAGGTATAATGGTATCATATATCGATGATAACGGATATCTTAAATTTATCAATGTAGGCGGAGTAGGTAAATATGTGGCTCTTTATCAGAGAGTACGTTTTGCTAACGGAACAATTGGCGTGGTGTCTTACGAGCCAAAGGCAGAGGGTATAAAGGGGCTTGAGCTGAGAGATATGTATATAGATATCGGTGCCAAATCAAGAGAAGAAGCGGAAAAGCTGGTGTCAGTAGGAGACACAGCGGCGTTTTGCGGTGACCTTGAAATCCTTGGCGATAATATTATCTCCAAAGCTATGGATGACAGAGTAGCAGTGTATATTCTTATAGATGTAATTAAGAATATGAAAGACTCTCCCTATGATGTGTATTTCGTATTCACAGCACAGGAAGAAGTGGGCACAAGAGGAGCAAAGGGTTCAAGCTTTGATATAGAACCGGATATTGCCCTTGCTATTGATGTAACCGATACCGGTGACACTCCCGGTTGTCCGCGTATGGCAGTAAAGCTTGGCGATGGTGCTTGTATTAAAGTAATAGATAGCTCCGTAATATGCTCAAAGCCCGTACGCGACCATTTGTCAAAGCTTGCAGAAGAAAAGGATATCAAGGTTCAGTATGAGGTTCTCCAAAGAGGCGGAACAGACGCAGGTCCTATAAACGTATCAAGAGGCGGAGTTTTAACAGGCGGAGTATCAATTCCCACACGCTATATCCATACACCCAGTGAAATGGTAAATAAAAATGACGTTAAAGAATGTAGCAGACTTGTGTGTGCATTTTTAGAAAACGAACTGGAAAGTGAAAATTGATGAAGGATTTTGAAAAGATTTTAAAAGAAGAATACGGGATATCGCAGCATATAGCAGACCTTGCAAAAAGCGCAGAAGAAAAGTGTGCCGATAATTTAAAGCTTGCAGACCATATAGCCGCAGTAAACGGGCTAAAGGTTTTAAAAAGCTTTAAAAACCATAGAATTTCCAATGAGCATCTTGGCTCCACCACCGGCTACGGATATGATGATATCGGCAGAGACACTCTTGATAAAGTGTATGCAGAGGTTTTTGGCGCGGAGGATGCCATAGTACGTCATAGTTTTGTAAATGGCACCCACGCAATAGCCACTTGTCTTTTTGCTGTTCTAAGACCGGGAGATACACTTGTAGCAGTTACAGGTAAACCCTATGACACCTTGGAAGAGGTTATAGGTATACGTCCGTCAAAGGGTTCACTTAAGGAATTCGGTGTAAATTACCGTCAGGTAGACCTTGTAAATTCCAAGGTGGATTATGATGGAATAAAAGATGCCATAGATTCAAGCTGTAAGGCAGTTGCTATACAGCGATCCAAAGGCTATGCCTGGAGGGATTCGCTCTCTGTTGAACAGATAGGCGAAATAATAGCTTTTGTAAAATCCATCCGTAAAGATATTATCTGTATTGTAGATAACTGCTATGGTGAATTTGTTGAAACCATAGAGCCCACAGACGTTGGAGCAGATATGATAGTAGGCTCACTTATAAAAAATCCGGGCGGCGGTCTGGCGCAGTCAGGAGGATACATAGCAGGCACAAAAGAATGTGTAGAGCTTGCATCGTACGCATATTCCTGTCCCGGCATAGGCAGAGAATGTGGTAGCAGTTTGGGTAATAATGCTTCTATGTATCAGGGCTTTTTTATGGCACCCCACGTTGTTTCGCAAAGCATAAAGGCATCTGTATTCTGCAGCGCACTGCTTGAAGAAATGGGTTATGACGTTATGCCCAGATATAACGCAAAACGAACAGATATAATCACAGCTGTTAAGCTTCAAAGCGATGAAAAGCTTATAAAATTCTGTCAGGGAATACAAAAAGGCGCACCTATAGATAGCTTTGTACTTCCTATGCCTTGGGATATGCCCGGATATGAAAATCAGGTTATAATGGCAGCGGGAGCGTTCACTCAAGGGTCGTCAATAGAGATTTCAGCAGACGGACCGCTGAAAGAACCGTACATAGCATACTTTCAGGGCGGCTTAACTTATGAAAGTGCGAAAGTTGCCATAATGTGTGCGGCACAGAACATTCTTGGACTGTAGGAGGAAATTAAGTATGGAAAGGTATTTTTGCGTGCTTGATGAAACAAAAGTGTGTGATCGCTGCGGCGAATGTGAGATGTGCGATTTAAACCCCGAAAAGGTCTGCGATAATTGCGGTAAGTGTATAGAAATCAACGAAGAGTTCGGTGTTATAGAAATATCCAAGATAATAGAAGGATAGGTGACCTCCAATGATAAGGTGCAGGGACGTAGCAGATTATATTGAAAACCTTTGTCCTGCGGAGCTTGCTTGCGACTGGGATAATGTAGGCCTTTTGGTAGGCGATATGGATAAAGAGGTAAAGACAATCCTTGTTGCACTTGACGTTGATGAGCAGGTTGTTGCAGAGGCTAAGGAGCTTGGTGCGGATATGATAATATCCCATCATCCTTTAATGTTTCATCCGTTAAACAGAATGACTCAGTCAGACCCGCAGCAGAGAGCAATCAGGTTAATGTGCAAATACGATATCTGCCATTATGCCGCACATACCAATATGGATTGTGCAAAAGGCGGCTTAAACGATTATCTTGCGAAAAAGCTTGAGCTGAAAGGTGCATCTGTTTTTGAACCAACAGTGCAAAATGCCGGCTTTGGCAGAATGGCAAAGCTTGAAGTGGAAAAAACACTTGAAAATATGCTTTTGCTTTGTAAGAAAAACCTTAACCTTTCAGATGTAAGATATGTAGGCGATTTAACGCGTAAGATAAGTACAGTTGTTGTTAACAGCGGCAGCGGCAGTGATTGCCTTGCCAAGTGCATAGCAGAAGGTGTTGATTTGCTCATAACCGGCGATTTAAAGTATAACGTTGCAAGAGATGCTTATGAAAATGGCGTGGCAGTTATAGATGCAGGTCATTATGGCACAGAGATAATTTTCACAGAGCTTGTGAGCGATTATCTTAAGAAAGGCATTGCAGATGTGCAAATCAATATAAGCAAATCTAATAAACCTGTAATAAACAGCTTTAGTTGACAAAATAAAAATAAAATGATAATATCTTTGTGAGTAAGCTGGATAGTCGCGTACAAAATGCCGAAAGGCTTTGTATGAGGAAAGTCCGGGCATCGCAGGGCAGGGTGCCGGGTAACTCCCGGTGGAGGCGACTCTAAGGAAAGTGCAACAGAAAAAAACCGCCATATTAAATATGGTAAGGGTGAAAAGGTGAGGTAAGAGCTCACCGTAGGGCGGGAGATCGCCCTGACGTGTAAACCCCATCCGATGCAACACCGCACAGGGTAAAAGGCTTGCCCGGCTAAACCCGATAAGGTGGCTAGAGCCGTGCAGAGATGTACGGATAAGATAGATGACTGTCGAATACAGAACCCGGCTTATAGGCTTGCTCATTGTATAAAGGTAAGGCACCGCAGAGTAGCGGTGCTTTTTTTGTATACGTTTTGATTCGACATTGTATATAAAATATTGACAATCAAATTGGGATTTTGTATAATTGAGTACAGAATAGAAACAAAAATAAAATTTAAGTTATATACGAGAAAGTAGGTGAGAATGGTGGGAATAGTAGAAATAATTATAGGAGTTATTGCTGTTTATGGAATATACTGGGTTTCTATGAATGCTATTGAAGGAAAAAAGAGAAAAGCTATGTTAATTAATCCAACCGACCAAACTGTTGCTGAATACATTTCTGCATTAAAGAATGCCAACACTTTTCTTTTAAGACATGTTAGACCGGGAGAAAATAGTGGCAGTATTGTTGTAGAGAGAAAATTGAAACAGATACAGGCGTGGGAGATTATTAAAGAGACCCCTAATGTTTCTCAAGGCGTGAAAGAGGAGTTAAAAAAAGCATTTTTACAATGTGATATTCCGATTAAACCATAATTACATGAGCAAAAGAGCAACCAATTGAGGTTGCTTTTTTGTTGCCATTTATAATCAGAGGTCAACCCAGAGGTTTTCACAAAAATTTCACTTATTATTAATATTTTCTTAATGAAAAAAATAAAAAAGTGTTGTAGAATATAAAATGTGAAATAGTAAAAGGAATTTAATTCATATAATCAGAAAGGGTTGAAATTAAAAATGAACTTGGCAAACCTTAAAGAGAAGGCAAAAGGAACTATAAAAAAAATACCCAAACCAAAGAAAAAGAAAACTATGGTGCTGATAGCGGCTGGTGTAGCTGCTGTTATAGCTGCAATAGTGCTTATAGTGAGCCTGACCGGCGGAGAAGAAACAAAGAAGATTCTCACCGCGAAGGTAACCCGTGGTGATGTAACAAAGGTGATAGAGGGCAGCGGTACTATTAAAGCGATAGATCAGTACGAGATAACAGCCCTTGTAACCGGCGAGATACTTAAAGACTATTTTGAAGAGGGACAGGAAGTAAAAGAAGGTGAGCTTCTTTATGAGATAGACACGTCGGATATCGAAAACAGTATTGAAAAATCCCGTGCATCTTTGGAGAAGTCGCAGCTTTCATACGAGCAGAGTCTTGAAACTGTAACCAATCTGACTGTAAGAGCTCCTATAACCGGAACAATTCAGGAAGTATACATAGAAAATGGCGATAATGTGTCCAATAACGGAAAAGTAGCCAGCATTATCAATTCTGATTATATGCGTCTTAAAATCAATTTTAATGGTCCTGATGCCAAGAATATCAGTGCTGGAGAAAGCGCACAGGTTTATCTTGATTCTATGTCACAGCCTATAAACGGCGAGGTAGAAAGCGTTGCTACCGGCTCTCTTATAAATGAAAGCGGCGCTCCGGTAACTGCTGTTGAGATTGTAGTTGCAAATCCCGGAGCCATAAGACCCGGCGATACTGCCACAGCTATTGTGGGTAATTACGCTTGTAATAATGCGGGCACCTTTGAGTATTTTGACAGCGCTGTAGTGTCAGCAAAATCCTCAGGTGAAGCATATAATCTTCGTGTAAAGACGGGGGATAAAATCACTCAGGGTGATGCACTTGTGTATCTTGATAATTCATCAGCCCGGGTAAATTCACGACAGAGCGAGCTTTCGCTTAAAGACTCTCAGCTTGCTCTTGATAATCTTATAGAGCAACGTGATGAATATAATATAACAGCGCCAATCAGCGGTAGGGTAATCCAGAAAAATTCAAAAGCAGGCGATAAGCTTGGTAATAATGATAAAAGTTCCACAATGGCTATAATTGCCGATTTGTCATCACTGACATTTGAAATAAGCGTTGACGAGCTTGATATAAGTAATATAAAGGTCGGCCAGACAGTAACCGTAACAGCCGACGCTCTCGAGAATAAAACCTTTACCGGACACGTTGAAAATGTAAGTATAGTGGGTTCGTCGTCAAACGGAGTAACATCTTATCCGGTTAAGGTGGTTATGGATGACGGAATAGACAGTGGACTTATTCCGGGAATGAACGTAAATGCACGTATAGTAATAGATTCACGTACAGATGTATTGCGCGTCCCCGTATCTGCTATACAGAGAGGAAATATTGTATACGTTAAAAACGACAGTGATACTGCAAAAGGCGTTATGAAGGTATCAGCAGCAGAGACTGCAGACGGTTCAAAAAATGAATCAACCGCACCTGTGACAGAGAACAAAACAAATACACCTGCAGAGGACGGCGAAAGTAAAGTTAAAGTCCGTGTGGGCGATGCACCTGAAGGCCAAATCAACGAGAATAAATCGGCAGATACAGCAGAGGGTTCAACGGGGGATACGCCAAGAAGACGTTATACCGGTCAAAACGGTGAAAGACCTAACTTCCAGAGAGGCGAAAGAACCGGCGGAACAACCCCAACCGGAGAAAACGGTACAACACCTTCCACAGAAGATAACAGTTCAGAAAACACAGCTACAAAAGAAAACACAGATACAAAAGAAAACGCAGCAGAAAAAGGGAATAACACACAAAGAAGCGAAAACAGCAGAACCAACGACAGAGCAGAAGCGATGGCTAAGATGAATGAGCAAAGACTCAAAGCTGCTCAGGAAAATGCGCCTGAGGGTTTTACAGCCGTAGCAGTTCAGGTAGGCTTGTCCGATGAGAATTTCATAGAGATTATCAGTGGCTTAAGTGAGGGCGACGAAGTATATCTGCCTGATAAAACTGCTTCTAATACCACCGGCGGTTTCGGCGCCTTTGGCGGAATGGGCGGAATGCCCGGCGGAATGGGCGGAATGTCCGGCGGAATGAATAGAACAGGCGGCAATACCAGAACAAACACAAACCGTCGTTAATCTAATCATCATCAGGATTTGAGGTGAAAACTTTTGATAGATTTAAATAATATCTATAAAATATATTCCGATGGTGACAGCGAAATCCGTGCGTTGGACGGAGTAAATCTCCATATAGCGCAGGGGGAATTTGTGGCGATAGTAGGTTCGTCAGGCTCGGGAAAATCGACCTGTATGAATATTATCGGCTGCCTTGATATTCCCACCTCGGGAACATATACACTTAATGGTATAGACGTAAGTACTATGGGTGAGAATGACCTTGCCCGTGTGCGAAATAAAGAGCTTGGCTTTATATTTCAGCAGTATAATCTTATACCCAAGCTGAATCTGCTCGAAAACGTGGAGCTTCCGCTTATATACAGAGGTCTCCCGCAGGAAAAGAGAAAAGAGCTAGCTATGCTGTCTTTGGAACGTGTAGGTCTTGGCGACAGATATAAAAAATTTCCGTCACAGCTGTCCGGCGGACAGCAGCAGAGGGTGTCAATAGCCAGAGCGCTTGCGGGCAATCCCCCTGTAATACTTGCAGACGAGCCAACCGGTGCGCTTGATTCAAAAACAGGTCACGATGTGCTTGAGTTTTTGAAGCAACTTCACAGAGAGGGAACAACCATAGTTTTAATCACTCACGATAACGGAATAGCAGAGCAGATACCCCGTGTAGTTCGTATACACGACGGAAAGATAATATCTGATGAGCGTAAGGAGGCGGGAGTATGAATGTAAAACAATCGTTTATTCTTGCTATAAAAAGCCTTATGTCCAGTAAGATGCGTTCGTTTCTTACAATGCTTGGTATAATTATCGGTGTGGCGGCAGTGATAGTACTTGTAAGTA
>JAZNZL010000071.1:0-4512 GCA_045594925.1 Clostridia bacterium | reverse complement strand
ACGATCCGACTTAGGACGAAGACGGCAACTACAACCGCTTGGCAAACCCCAACATCGACACAGGTATGGGCCTTGAGCGAATTGCCTGCATTATGCAGGGCGTAAACAACCTTTTTGAGGTTGATACTGTTCGCAATATTATGGCAAAAATCAGTGAGCTTGCAGGTGTTAAATACGGCGAAAGCGAAAAGACAGACATCTCACTGCGTGTTATCACCGACCATATACGTTCCACTACCTTTATGATTGCAGACGGCGTGCAGATAAGCAACGAGGGCAGAGGATATGTTCTGCGCAGACTTTTAAGACGTGCGGCACGTCACGGCAAGCTTTTAGGACTTGAGGGCGCGTTTCTTTATAAGGTTGTAGACACCGTTGCAAAGGAAAACTATTCTGCATACCCCGAGCTTACAGAAAAAGCAGATTACATCAAAAAGATGATAGAAATAGAGGAAAACCGCTTTGCAGAAACCATTAACGACGGTCTTTCTATCCTTAACGGCTATATTGCCGCTATGAAGGACAGTGGCAGCAATACCCTTAATGGTGCAGACGCATTTAAGCTTTATGACACCTACGGCTTCCCCCTTGATTTAACAGTGGAAATCCTTTCTGAGCAGGGCTATAGCGTAGATGAGGAGCAGTTTAATCTGTGTATGGCAGAGCAGAAGAAGAGGGCCAGAGAAAACAGAGCCAACGGTGAGGGCGATGCCTGGAAGGACGACGAGCTTAAATCTGTGTACGACCAGTGCACATCAGAGTTTGTTGGCTATGAGCAAAAAGAGAGCGAAGCAGTTGTCGAGGCTGTTATATACGATAAAAAATCACAGAAAACCGCCACAGCAGAAGATGGCGCTGTAACAGTTGTTTTAAGCAAAACACCTTTCTACGGCGAAAGCGGCGGTCAGGTGGGAGATAAGGGTGTTATCACAACCGGCTCCTGCACAGTTGAGATAACTGATACAAAGAAAACTGCAGAGGGCAAGATGCTCCATATAGGCAAAGTTACAGAGGGCGCAATATCTGTTGGCGATAAGGTCACAGCAAAGGTTGACACAGCTCTCCGCAGTGCAATAGAGAAAAACCACTCTGCTACTCACCTTCTCCAGAAGGCGCTCCGTACAGTTGTAGGTCAGCACGTGGAGCAGGCAGGCTCTTTCGTTAACGGCGAGCGACTCCGCTTTGACTTTTCACACTACGAGGCAGTTACTCCACAACAGCTTGCAGAGGTTGAGAAAATAGTTAACAGCCAGATTGAAGCATCTCTAGATGTTGTGTGCAAGCAAATGCCTATAGACGAAGCTAAAAAGCTGGGCGCTATGGCGCTTTTCGGTGAAAAGTACGGCGACGTTGTCCGCGTTGTTAAGATGGGTGATTTCAGCACAGAGCTTTGCGGCGGAACACACACCTCAAACACAGCAAAAATTGGTCTTTTCAAGATTGTTTCTGAAACAGGTATTGCTGCAGGTGTAAGACGAATTGAGGCAATAACCGGATTGGGCGTTTTAGAAAAGCTTAAAGAAACAGAAGCTTTGGTTGCAGATATATGCGCTTCTCTTAAGTGCACATCTTCCGACGCAGTAACGAAGATAGAGTCGGTTCAGGCAGAGGTTAAGACTTTAGAAAAAGAGCTTTCTGCGCTTAAGGAAAAGATGGCTGGTTCAGGTCTTGACGAGATTAAGAAAAACGCAGTCCAAATCGGCGATGTAACTGTATTTACAGGCGCCTTTGCCGATGTGGATATTAACACAGCACGCAAAATGGCTGACAATTTAAAATCAGAGCATACAGAGGCAGTGGTTGTGTTCGGTGTGTATACATCGGATAAAGCTAACCTTGTGGCAACAGCAACCGAGGGCGCCGTTAAAAAGGGTGTCCACTGCGGAAACATAGTTAAGGAAATCTCCGCTTATGTGGGCGGTAAAGGCGGAGGCAGACCTGACTCGGCTCAGGCAGGGGGCAGTGATGTGTCCGGCATTGAAAAGGCGCTTGAAGCCGCAAAACAGGTTATATCAGGTCAGATTAAATAAGTGAGGTTTTGAAATATGGATAATTGTATTTTTTGTAAAATAGCAAATGGCGAAATCCCTTCGGAGTTCGTGTATGAAGACGATAAAATCTGTGCGTTTAAGGATATTAACCCTATAGCACCGGTACACGTGCTTATAATCCCAAAGGAGCACATTTCGTCGGCTATGGATATAAATGACGACAACTGCTCTTTGGTGGCGCATATATTTAACAGCGCAAAGAAGATAGCAAAGATAATGGGCGTGGACCAGTCGGGCTTCAGGCTGGTGAACAACTGCGGCGCAGACGGCGGACAGACAGTGATGCATTTGCATTTCCATCTGCTTGGCGGTAAGACTCTGCCCTGGGAGTAAGGATATGTTTTTTGACAGCCACGCGCATTTTGACGATGCAAGATTTAACGATGACAGAGACGCGCTTTTGTCTTCAATGCAAAAAAACGGTGTGTCGGGCATAGCTAATATTGGTGCCGATTTAAAAAGCAGTTTATCATCCGTTGCCCTTGCGAAAAAGTATGATTTTGTGTACGCCGTTGTAGGTGTGCACCCACACGATGCAGAGAGTATGACGGACGCCACTCTTTCGCAGATAGCATCTCTTGCGGCTGAGAAAAAGGTTGTGGCAATAGGCGAGATAGGTCTTGACTATTACTATGACAACTCACCCAGAGATACACAGCGGTACTGGTTTAAAAAACAGATGAAGCTTGCTTCCCAGCTTAATATGCCGGTGGTAATTCACAGTCGGGATGCCATGGAGGACACAATCAAAATCTGCCGTGAAAACAAGGTGTGCGGCGGCGTTATACACTGCTTTTCAGGCTCGGCAGAGAGCGCAAGGATATTTCTTGATATGGGTTATTATATTTCCTTTGCAGGCCCTGTAACCTTTAAAAACGCAAAAGCGCTGCCGGAGGTTGCAAAAATAGTTCCTGAGGATAAAATACTTATAGAAACAGACAGCCCTTACCTTTCACCTGAGCCACACAGAGGAGAGCGCAACAGCTCACTCAACGTGCATTGTGTAGCAGAAAAGCTTGCCGAAATACGTGGTGTGACGGCTCAGCATATTGCCAGAATTACCACTGAAAACGCAAAACGACTTTACAGAATAAAATAAATATAAACAATAAATATAAACGATGGTGATAAAATTGAAGGAAAAAGGCATTTCCACCGCAGTTATTAAGCGTCTGCCCAGATACTACAGATATTTGGGTGAGCTTATTAAAAACAACAGAGAGATAATATCTTCAAAGGCTTTAAGCGTTATGATGGGTGTTACTGCATCGCAGATACGTCAGGATTTAAACTGCTTTGGCGGCTTCGGTCAGCAGGGCTACGGATACGATGTTAAAACTCTTCACGCAGAAATAGGCAGTATCCTCGGTCTTGACAGAGGCTATAAAACCATTCTTATAGGCGCAGGCCATCTTGGTCACGCATTGGCAAACCATACCAATTTCAGCAAGCGTGGGTTTACTCTTTGTGCTATATTTGACAGCGCAGAGAGCATCATCGGCTCAACCATAAACGGCATTACAGTACAAAGCCCCGATGCCCTTGATGAGTTTGTGTCTGCCCAAAAGCCTGATATAGCCATTCTGGCACTGCCCAAAAGCGCCGTAGAAAGTATGGCAAACAGGCTGGTAGGTCTTGGTATAAAGGGAATCTGGAATTTCTCATATACTGAGCTTCAGCTGCCCGATAACGTTGCAGTGGAGAACGTACACCTAAGCGATTCGCTTATGACGTTGTCATATAAGCTAACCGAAAACAATAAATAGACTTGAAAGAAGGCATTTACAAAATGAAAAAAAGAATTCTACATATTTTTATGATATGTATGCTTATAATGTCTGCCTTTGGTGCAACAAGCACCTACGCCGCGACAGACGGCTTGTATACTTATACAGTGTCTAACGGTGAAGCTACAATTACAAGATGCAGTACCTCCGCAAGCGGAGAAATTGTGGTTCCGAATACTGTTGGCGGTTATCCTGTAGCCGCAATCGGCTATCAGGCATTTAACTCCTGCACAGAAATAACCGGTATAACCCTTCCCGAAAGATTAACCAGCATCGGCAACGGAGCTTTCATCTTTTGCTCGGGGCTTACAAATATAACCATCCCCAAAAACATAATATCCATCGGCACAGCAGCCTTTCAACAATGCTCAAGTCTGACGGATATATTTGTTTCCGAAGAAAATTCGTCCTTTGCTTCCGTTGACGGCGTGCTGTTTAATAAGGACAAAACCCGATTAGTAGAGTTCCCCAATGGCAAGCAGGTTACAACCTACAATATCCCCGATGGTGTGGCAACAATACGCAATTCAGCGTTTTACGGCTGCTCATCTTTGACAAATGTCACCTTCCCCGACAGTGTTGCCGTTATTGAAGAAAGTGCCTTTGGGTTTTGTGAGGGTCTCACAGGCGTAATCATAGGCAAGGGCGTGTCAACTATTGGTAAATATGCTTTT
>JAZNZL010000070.1:0-4450 GCA_045594925.1 Clostridia bacterium | reverse complement strand
CTGCCCAGCTGTATCTCCTTGACAGAGCGTCCGGCTCTGCCCTTTGAAACTATATTTATCCATCTGCCAACCTGACAAAATGGTAAAAGATATGGCTTTTCCTCAAGTGACGGATAATATGCTTTTAAAAGGTCTTTAGATGGGAAAAAACGTGACAGCAGGTACTTATAACTGCCTCCGGTTTTGCTTCTGTTAAAGGCAACACTGCTTTCCATATTGCCATAAACACCGGCACCTACTATATACTCTTCTATCAATTGAGACACTCTGTTGTGCTCGCTTCCGGAAAACCACGCATTACACAGAGCCATCAGCCCTTTTTCAAAGGTCAGCAGGTTTCCTGCTTTGAGCAGCGCCTCACGGTTTTCTCTGCTGAATGTGAGTTTATTATTAAGAAGCCACAAATCCATAAAGGGCTTTATTCCGCAGCCACCCGTCTCAAAATGCTTCGCCATATGTGCAACGTGATAAAAATAAAACATCTCATCACTTAAAATATACCTGTATTCATTATCCTCATCAGGTTTTGCACTGCTCCACACATCTGACAAAGCATCTATGCTCCATTTACGGGTATACTGCCCGTTCTTTTTCATATCGCCGGCTATCAGGCTATGGTGCAGCTCTATATGAACTCCGCTTTTTGACCACAGGCTTATATCAACAGCCGTGCTTTTATCTCTTGTGTATTCTAAATCACCAACTAAAAGCTCAACTGCTTTTTTAGCATCTTCCCTATGCACAAGTATATCAATATCACAGCAGCTGCGGTGCCAGGGTTCTGTATAAAGCGAACGTATAACCGAGCCCTTAAGGGGTATATGCTTTATTCCGTTATCCTTAAACAGCTCGCATATTCTGTTTAATTCTCCACGCTGATACTCATACATCATTACATATTTTATGATATCATCACGGCAGATCTTAAGCGTTTCAGCATCCGTTGCAAGAGCGCCTTTGACTATTACGTCGGCAACAATATGCATTAAATCGTGCTTTTTAGCGAGCACAAACACATCTGTAATTACATCATTTGTAAGGCGCTGCCTTATAAACTCCGGAACTTCACTGCCGCATACTGCCGAACGCAAAAGCCCAATGAGTATATCAATAACTGCTTTCATCTTTAAAGAACAACACCTTTTTTAAGCAACAAATTGCCGTATATTCTCTCCTCGCCGGTCTGTATTACAGCATAGGCATCTTTAGCTCTTTCATAAAAAGCAAAGCGCTCTATTTTACCCAGCTCAATATCCTCGTAGCGGCTTCTCATAACTCTTTCATAATCTGCCCACGCCTCAGGAGTTTTCATTCCTGCTGCTTTATCAGAATCGGTTAAATCCATAACAAAAGCTGCTTTATCAGAATACTTAACATCAAGAGGAAATATGTCCTTAACAGCATCAAGCACAGCAGTAACATCTGCGCCCGGGCAATATATAACCCTTTTTCCTATTGTAGCAGACGGAAAATTTGCATCTGCTATAACAAGTTCGTCGCCGTGCCCCATATCACAAAGAATTTTGAGCATATCACCTGTTAAAAGTTTACTGATTTTATCAAGCATATTTTTTCCTCCTCAAATTTTCTTAATTACTTATATTAACGTGCACTCCCACACATCAATATCACTGTCTCCAAATACTGCTTTAAGTCTTTGATGAACATCTTCTTTTTTGACACCCTTCTTCAAAACCACCTGCAGAAATCCGCCGCCGCCGGCACCGCAAACCAGTTTACCGTCTACCAAATCATCAACCGATGCAAAAATCTGGTCAATCACAGTATTAGTACTGCCGGCATCTATCTTTTTAGAAAGCTGCCAATGGTATTCCAATAGACGCGCAAATTCGTCCACACGTCCACGCTCAAGCTCAAACCGCATCAGTGCAGTTACTTTTTGGATTTCATTAAGCGCATAAAGTGAATCCGGCTCGTTACCTACATATCTGCCCACAACATCACGAAGGATATTCCTTGCAAGACGTCTCTGGCCTGTATAAATAAGAGCAAATCTTTCGTTCAGTTCCTTCAGCGTTTCTTCAGGTACAGTAATATGTTCAACCTTTATCTCCTGCAAAATGCCCGGATTTGATGTAATATATTTTATACCGTTAGTAAGTCCCCCGACCTGATCCTGCCAACCGCCGCCGGTAGACATAATCTGCTCCATACAAAGCACACGGCTGCTTAAATCATCATCGTTATAGGGCATACCGAGAAAATCGAAAATTGCCTTTGTGCAGGCCGCCGACAGGATAGAGCTTGTACCAAGGCCGCTGCCCTTGGGAACACCTGTCACCTCAGAGTTCATTACAAAACCGCCACCCAGTCTTGTGAGGATTTCATCAAGATTACCACCCTTTGCAGGCAGAACACCACAAGCAAGAAGTGCTGCCTTTTGAAGAGCAAACGGATCATAAGGGTCTCCAGTTGCCTGAAGAGGTTCAATAGAATCAAACTCTCCGTGAACATCCATATCACGGCTGTCAAACACTATTTTCTTTTCAGGTATCCTTTCCAGTGTAACCTCTACCGGTTTTTCGCCGTTAAGCAAGATTGCAGCATTGATTACTGTTCCGCCCTTTTCATTACAGTATGGCGGTGTGTCACTCCAGCCGCCGCCCCAGTTAACACGAAGAGGAAGCTTTACTGTGTGTTTATCTTTTACAATTTTACACTTATCATTATACTTAAGATTTTTTAAAGTGCTTTCAAGGATTGACTGCTGTATACATCTAAAGCAGTCAGTTATGTACTTATCTCCCTCAGCCCCGCCAAGAGCTTTGCCCACATAATAATACAATCTGATTTTTGTGGCAAAATCTGCCTGATTTATATGTTTTTCCAGCCATTCCTTCTGGATACGTGTCAATGACGTTACGTTAAGTACAGATTTTGCTTCGTTTACCGGCACTCCGTCGCGTATATGTTTTTCAAGGTTATCCATACACACAAGCTCATGCATACGCTGATTCCATTCTATGATAGCGCCTGCGTCAGCCTCGTTGAATCCGGAGCAAAGGCTCTTTCTCTTTGCTTTCCGCCAGGCTTCAACATCGCCCTGACCCTGTGCCATAGCATACACATTGAGTGCCGCCGCCACAGCTTCTTTAATATTATCGCAAGCAGGATACAGCTCCGCTGTCGAAGTCAAATGATTATCACCACACCACAGCTCTGACTTATCAATTCCGTTTTTTGAAATGAACTCAGAGAGTGTGGTATTTAAAAATGTGCAGCCATCATCTATGCTGGCTTTGGGATTATCGTTTATGCCGTATATACGCGCAACAAACTTACCGTCTTTCTGTTTTAATCCGTGCAAAACCACATTTGACGGAATAGTTTCATCGTGTATATCGATATACGAAAGGAGAACATTATCCCCGACAGTTGCAGCAGAATGAACATAGCTGACCTCAAGGTAACAGCCGCCACCTATCTTAGCAGACTCCGAAAGCACGCTGTCATATCCGGCAACATCGCACTTAATACTGCTGTTAACCTTTTTACTCCAGTCAAGATGCGAGTATGCTTCTATTTCATCTGACATAAGACGCATAATCTCGCGGGTTGTCCCAAAATGAATAAACTTTGCCGGTGCAAGACGAAGCAGTTTTAGTTTATATTCATGAAGTACATCCCACACTGCTTCTCTGGCAGCTGTGAGCTCATCGCAAAAATCGCCCTCGGGCTTTTCTTTATAGAATTCATCAAGAGTTGACTCCTCTGCCAGCGGATACAGAAAATCACCGTAGAGAGAAAGTCTTACTGTTTCATTAACCAAAGAATTGAACTTATTTGTATCAACTATGCCGTTTGTTGAAATCAGGCTGAACAAAGACCTTAGTATATCAGCCGAGAAAACAACTGCACCGGTATCAATATCCACACAGTTTCTGTCATTAACGGCACCGCAGGATTTGAGTGATTCGACAGTTTGTTTATGCAAAAACCTTGCCACATTGCCATTTTCACCACGCAAAAACACACCGTGATTTTTACCGGTTTCCACATCTTCCTTAAAGGAAATAGCCGCTGCACCTTTATTGGGAAAATCAATCTGCAAAGGATTGAACAGCAGCAGCACATCTCCGGAAAGCACAACCATACCCTCGCGCACTCTTGACGGAACAGATGACATAGCAATCATAAATTCATCAAAAAGAGTTGATGACATACCGTTAGGCAGCTGATGAGGAACAGGTGAAAACAACTTGCCAAGCGCAGAATACTGGGGCACGCGCTTACTGTCACCTCCGGAATGAATAAGGAGTATACGCAAATTATTAAAATCAGACGAGCCTTTATGCTCGGCAATATATTTTAAAACACCCAAAGTGGCTCCGCCACTGCCAACACGTTTTCCATCAGGATCTGGAATAACTGCAAAGTGAGTTTTAGGTGGCAAAAAGCCTGATTTGCTTCTTTCCTCAAGCTGTGTTCT
>JAZNZL010000069.1:0-6576 GCA_045594925.1 Clostridia bacterium | reverse complement strand
CATTTGAAATGCTTTATAACCGTAACCTTAAAATGAGTCCAAAACCTTTTGCTGTTGGTGTTCGCGTTCAGCATAAACAGGATATGATAAATACTTCTCAGTACGGAGAGAAATATAAAAATCTTCTTCCGCCGGCACCATATAAGCTTACTTATAAATCAAAAAGTGGACGAGGTGTTTATTCATTTTGTATGTGTCCCGGAGGATATGTGGTAAATGCATCAAGCGAGAAAGAACTGCTTGCGATTAACGGTATGAGCTATAATAACCGTGACGGTGAGAATGCAAATAGCGCAATAATTGTAACCGTAACACCTGATGATTTTGGACATAATCCATTAGATGGTGTAGAGTTTCAGCGCCGGCTTGAAAGAAAGGCGTATACGGTAGGTAAGGGCAAAATACCCGTTCAGTTACTTAAAGATTTTAAAAGGTGTGTTCCCACTACATCCTATGGCGAAATTTCTTCCGCATTAAAAGGCGATTATAAATTTTCCGATATAAACGAAATATTAAACGATGAACTTGCGCAGCCTATAAAAGAAGCTTTTGAATATTTCGGCAGAAAAATTAAAGGCTTCGATAATGACGATTCTGTTTTGGCGGCAGTTGAAAGCCGTACTTCGTCACCTGTTCGTATAGAGAGAGATGAAAACGGCGAATCATCAGTTAAGGGGATTTATCCTTGCGGAGAAGGTGCGGGATATGCCGGAGGGATAACCTCCGCTGCTATGGATGGCATTAAAGTTGCGGAAAAGATAGGTAAAAAATACAGATGATATTGTAAGGGGTGAAGTAATGTTTAAGGTGCACTCAAAATTTGAGCCTATGGGCGATCAGGTTCAGGCTATTGAAAAGCTTGTACGTGGAATAAATGAAAATGAAAAAGGGCAGACACTTTTGGGTGTAACCGGATCCGGAAAAACATTTACTATTGCCAAAACCATCGAACGTGTCAATAAGCCCACGCTTGTACTTGCACATAATAAAATTTTGGCGGCACAGCTTTGTAGTGAGTTTAAGGAGTTTTTTCCTGAAAACGCAGTGGAATATTTTGTTTCATACTATGATTACTATCAGCCTGAGGCATACATTCCGCATACTGACACGTATATTGAAAAAGATGCATCAATAAACGATGAAATAGATAAACTGCGCCATAGCGCTACAGCATCCCTGCTTGAGCGCAGAGATGTAATAATAGTTGCCAGTGTGTCTTGTATATACGGACTCGGTGACCCTGAGGATTATAAGAATTTGATTATATCACTGAGGGTAGGTATGGAAATAGACCGTGACGAGCTGTTAAAAAGGCTAGTAGCAATACAGTATGAAAGAAATGATTTTGCATTCACGCGCGGCACCTTCAGGGTGCGTGGGGAAGTGGTAGAGATATTCCCGGCAGGCACAAATGAAAAAGCAATACGTGTAGAGTTTTTTGGTGATGAAATAGAGCGTATTTGTGAAATAGATGTGCTCACCGGCGAAATACTTGTATACAGAACGTACACAGCCATTTTTCCTGCATCCCATTATGTAACTACTAAAGAAAAAATGGAAATTGCCATAAAGGAAATCGAAAAAGAACTTGACGCCCGGTATAAGCAGCTTACTGATGAGGATAAGCTTTTGGAAGCTCAAAGGCTTATGCAAAGAACAAATTACGATATAGAGATGATGCGTGAGATAGGCTTTTGTCAGGGTATAGAAAACTATTCGAGAATTATCAGCGGCAGAGCTCCCGGCAGCGCGCCTTTTACACTTATGGACTTTTTTCCGGATGATTTTCTGCTTGTAATAGATGAATCCCACGTAACTGTGCCACAGGTGCGAGCAATGTATGCCGGTGACCGTTCCAGAAAGGAATCACTTGTGGAGTACGGCTTCAGGTTACCGTCGGCGTTCGATAACAGACCGTTGAAGTTTGAGGAATTTGAAAGTAAAATCAATCAGGTCATATATGTAAGCGCCACTCCGGCAGAGTATGAGATACAACATTCGTCAACCGTTGCAGAACAGGTAATACGCCCAACTGGTCTTGTTGACCCGCAGATAGAGGTTCGACCTGTAAAAGGTCAGATAGACGATTTAATAGGCGAGATACATTCGGTTATAGATAAGGGTAACCGTGTTCTTGTAACAACCCTCACTAAAAAGATGGCGGAAAGCCTTACAGATTATCTTGATGATGCGGGTATAAAGGTCAGATATCTTCATTCGGACGTAAAAACAGTAGAGCGAATGGAGATAGTGCGTGATTTGCGTCTTGGCGTGTTTGATGTGCTTGTAGGCATAAATCTGTTAAGAGAAGGTCTTGATATTCCAGAAGTGTCATTGATAGCGATTCTCGATGCAGATAAAGAAGGCTTTCTAAGAAGCGAAACATCACTTATACAAACCATTGGTAGAGCCGCCCGTAATGTAGAGGGTAGGGTTATAATGTATGCCGATACCGTGACCGGCTCAATGCAGAGGGCAATAGCTGAAACCAATCGCAGACGTAAGCTGCAGATAGAGTATAATGAAAAACACAGTATAACTCCTAAAAGTATTGTTAAGGATGTTCATGAGATTATCCAGACGTATCATACGGAGGATAGCGGGAGCACAAGCGAAGCAAAAGTCAATAATGTGCTTTCTGTTGAAGAACAGATACTTGCCCTTACTGCGCTTATGAACGAAGCATCGTTGAAGCTTGAATTTGAAGAAGCGGCAAGGTATAGAGATGAAATAACCAGATTAAAAAGCAGGAAGAGATGATGTTGTGAAAAAAGAGAATATATTTATAAAAGGCGCCCGGGAGCATAATTTAAAAGATGTAGATGTAACCATTCCAAGAGATAAGCTTGTTGTGGTAACGGGGCTTTCAGGTTCAGGTAAATCCTCACTGGCATTTGATACATTGTATGCAGAGGGTCAGAGACGGTATGTGGAGTCGCTGTCATCATACGCGCGACAGTTTTTGGGTAATATGCATAAGCCGGATGTGGATTATATAGAGGGCCTTTCACCTGCCATCAGTATAGAGCAGAAAACCACCTCGCGAAATCCTCGTTCTACAGTAGGTACTGTTACAGAGATTTACGATTATTTAAGACTTTTGTATGCAAGAGTAGGCACACCACACTGTCCACAATGCGGAAAAGAAATCAAGCAGCAAACAATAGATGAAATAGTAGATAGAGTTATGATGTTGCCGGAGGGCACAAAAATACAGATACTTGCGCCTGTAATCCGTGATAAAAAAGGTGAACACGTAAAGGTTTTTGAGGATGCGCGAAAGAACGGATATGTACGTGTACGCGTAGATGGAAATGTAATAGAACTAAGCGAAGATATAAAGCTTGCAAAAACTCATAGACACACCATAGAGATAGTAATAGACAGACTTGTTGTAAAGGAAAGTATAATCTCGCGTATGACAGACTCTTTTGAAACAGCGCTGAATCTTGGTGATGGACTTGCTGTAGTAGATGTAATCGGTAAAGAGGAGATAACTTTCAGCAGAAATTATGCCTGTAAGGATTGCGGTATAAATATGGAAGAGCTGTCTCCCCGAATGTTTTCTTTTAATTCTCCTTTTGGTGCGTGTCCTCATTGTGACGGATTGGGAACACTTATGGAGATAGATCCAGATATGGTAATAGAGGATATGTCAAAATCCATACTTCAGGGCGGTATAAATGTATGCGGATGGAATAATGTGGGCGAGGAGAATTCCTTTTCAAGAGCCTGGTTTGACAGCCTCTCGGCACATTACGGATTTTCGCTTGAAACACCCTTGGAGGAGCTTCCTGACGGAATACTTGATAAAATACTTTATGGCACTTTAGAGCCTGTGAAGTTTGTTTATAAGAACAGGATTGTATATCAACCGTTTGAGGGGCTTATAAATAATCTGTATCGCCGTCATAAAGATTCCTTTTCGTCTTATATGCGTGCAGAGATAGAGGCGCTTATGGGTAATAAACCTTGTCCCGAATGTGGCGGTAAACGTTTAAAGCCGGTGAGCTTAGCAGTAACAGTTGGCGGTAAAAACATTTATGAAATAACAGAAATGAGTATCCGTGAATGCAGGGGATTTTTTGCAAATATCGAGCTTACTCAAAAAGAAACAGCAATAGCTGAACAGATTTTAAAAGAGCTTAATACCAGACTTGGTTTTTTGGTGGATGTGGGGCTTGATTATCTTACACTTTCAAGAAGTGCAGGCACCTTGTCCGGCGGAGAAGCACAGCGTATACGCCTTGCTACACAGATAGGCGCCAGCCTGATGGGCGTTATGTATATACTTGATGAGCCTAGCATAGGATTACATCAGCGGGATAACGATATGCTGCTAAAAACCCTTAAAAATCTTCGTGACCTTGGGAATACACTGATAGTGGTAGAGCACGATGAAGATACTATGTACGCGGCAGACCATATCATAGATGTAGGTCCCGGAGCAGGTGTTCACGGTGGTCATATAGTTGCAGAGGGAACTGTAGAGGATATCAAAAAGTGCAAAGACAGTATAACCGGTCAGTATTTAAGCGGTAAAAGAAAAATTGCAGTACCTGAAAAGCGCCGTACCGGTAATGGCTCAAAGCTTAAAATAATAGGAGCTAAAGAGAATAATCTTAAAGATATAGACGTAGAAATTCCGCTTGGGAAATTTGTGGCTGTAACCGGTGTGTCGGGTTCAGGTAAGTCGTCACTTGTAAATGAAATAATGTATAAAAAGCTCGCATCAAAGCTTAATCGCGCAAAAACAAAAGCCGGTCTGCATAAAAAGATAGAGGGTATCGAAAATCTTGATAAGGTTATAAATATTGACCAGTCGCCTATAGGCAGAACCCCCCGTTCAAACCCCGCCACCTATACAGGCGTGTTCACAGATATCCGTGAAGTTTTTGCTAACACTAATGAAGCTAAAATGCGGGGATATAAGTCGGGCAGATTCAGCTTTAATGTAAGCGGCGGCAGATGCGAGGCTTGTTCAGGAGACGGAGTAATAAAGATAGAGATGAACTTTCTGCCTGATGTATATGTACCTTGTGAGGTGTGCGGCGGAAAATGTTATAACAGGGAGACTCTAGAGGTTAAGTATAAGGGTAAAAATATCCACGAAGTGCTTGAAATGACGGTGGAAGAGGGGGTAGAGTTTTTTAAGAATCACCCTAAGATAAAGCGTAAGCTTCAAACTCTTTATGATGTAGGTCTTGGTTATATAAAAATCCGTCAGCCATCAACTACATTGTCGGGCGGAGAAGCGCAGAGGGTTAAGCTTGCTACAGAGCTTTCAAAACGTAGTACCGGAAAAACTCTGTATATACTCGATGAGCCCACCACGGGTCTGCATATAGCAGATGTTCATAAATTAGTAGATGTTTTGAATATATTGGTCGATAGCGGAAATACAGTAGTAGTTATAGAACATAATCTGGATGTAATAAAGGTTGCTGACCATATAATTGATTTAGGTCCCGAGGGCGGTAACGCCGGCGGAACTGTGGTGTGCTGTGGCACTCCCGAAGAGGTAATGAAGAATAAAAAATCGTATACCGGTAAGTATTTAGGGAAAATTATGAAATAAAATATACAAAAAAATTCATTTTTAAACATAAATATCCGGTTATTTGCTATTTTTTCTCAAAAACTGAAATTTTTATAAAAATCACTTGCAAAACAGCAGTAACAGTAGTATAATCTTGTATTATAGTTAAAAAGTAGGGGGTAATATCAATGGCAATTAAAAATGCATACCTTAAAAGAGTGTTTGAACAGGTTCAGGCAAGAGATAAAAATGAGCCTGAATTTCTTCAGACAGTAGAAGAAGTATTTGAATCATTGGAGCCGGTAATCGAGAAACATCCGGAATACGAAGCAGCAGGTCTTATGGAAAGAATCGTAGAGCCTGAAAGAGTAATCAGCTTCAGAGTTCCGTGGGTTGACGATAATGGTAAAACTCAGGTAAACAGAGGTTTCAGAGTGCAGTTTAATAGCGCAATCGGTCCATATAAGGGTGGTTTGAGATTCCATCCGTCAGTATATCTTGGAATTATAAAGTTCCTCGGCTTTGAGCAGACATTTAAGAATTCACTTACAGGTCTTCCCATTGGCGGAGGTAAAGGTGGTTCTGACTTTGACCCCAGAGGTAAGAGTGACGGCGAGATTATGAGATTCTGTCAGTCCTTTATGACCGAGCTTTACAGACACATCGGTCCTGATGTGGACGTTCCTGCCGGAGACATCGGTGTTGGCGCAAGAGAGATTGGTTATCTCTATGGTCAGTACAAGAGAATCAAGGGTTGTTGGGAGAATGGCGTTCTTACCGGTAAGGGTATCCCCTACGGTGGCTCTTTGATCAGACCCGAGGCAACCGGTTTTGGTGCTACATACTATGCAAACGAAGTGCTCAAGCATTTCGGCGAGACCATCGAGGGAAAGACCGTTGCTATCTCCGGTTTCGGTAATGTTGCATGGGGTGTTGCAAAGAAGGTTGCAGAACTGGGCGGTAAGGTTGTAACCATTTCCGGTCCTGACGGCTATGTATACGATCCCGATGGTGTTGTTACCGAGGAGAAGATTGAT
>JAZNZL010000068.1:0-3849 GCA_045594925.1 Clostridia bacterium | reverse complement strand
CAATCTTTTTCATAATTTAAAACCTCCAAATTTTGTTTTTCGTACTTTATGTAAATCAGTATAGCACAATGCTTTATCGTTGTAAAGTGTTAAAATGATAAAGTGATAAAAATTGTGCAAACCCTCCACAAAAAGCAGTAGGCTTGCACAAATGTTTTGTATATATTTATATGTTTTTGGCGGCTTTTTGCTGTTTTTTGCCGCTTATAAGCATTACAGAAGCTACAATCACAGTCACAAGCGCCACCATTTGCGATACCCTTACAGGCCCCAGATACAGACTATCCGTGCGGAGTCCCTCTATAAAAAATCTGCCAATGCCATAAGTTAAAAGATACGTCCAGAAAAGCTGTCCCTGATATTTATTTTTACCGGTAAACAAGAGCAAAAGCGCAAACACGGCGAAATTCCACACAGATTCATACAAAAATGTGGGGTGCACTACCGCCCAGGTGTCCATTGATGCGTCTGTATACAGTTTCATTCTTAAAAGAACCGATTCCCCCGCAGGACCGCCGAAGGCCTCTCTGTTTACAAAATTACCCCATCTGCCTATAGCCTGTCCGAGAGCAAGACCTACGCATCCTACATCAAGTACCCGCAGCGGGGAAAGGTTTTTTATGCGGCAATACACCAAAACCGTTAAAACAGCACCTATTATACAGCCGTATATGGCTATACCGCCTTCCCATATTTTAAATACATCCATAAGGTTATCCTTATAGTTTTCAAAGCTGAATATAACATAATACGCTCTTGCAAAAACCACACTGACAGGTACAGCCCATATAACAACATCTAAAATAACCTCATCGCCAAGACCTGTCCTTTTGGCAATATACATACACAGGATAACCGCAAGCACAAGCCCTGCTGCAATAATAATTCCGTACCAATGAATAGGTGTATTTAAAAATGTTTTATCAGGATTAAATATAAGATTGAGACCCGGAAATTCAATCGGCCCTGAGAAAGACCTGCTTGCAATACCGGCATAGTTACTTATATCCCCCATAACGTTCACCTCTTAAGATACAATAGACACTGCAGCATTTTCTTCACAGAAAACCTCATCAAAACGCTTTGTTACATAATCCACGTCAACAGTTTCCATTATATCATAGAAATTAAAAATATTACTTCCGTTCAAAGTACAGCGAATCATAAGATTTCCTATGCTGCGTACATCGTTGAAGCTACGGACAAACGAACCGAGAATAGCTTTTTTGATGCTGTTAAAATTATCCTCATCAAATCCGCTTTTTCTTAGCTTTTCAACCTGACAGCGTATTCTTTCACACACTTCCTCCGGTTTTTCACTCTCTCCACCAAAAAGAACACAGGAAAACTGCGGTTCGCACATTACATCAGTATCAAATGAGCCGTTTATAAGTCCTTCTTCATACATCTGCATATAAAGCTCACTGCTCTCACCGGCTATAAGCTTTACAAGAATTTTCATAGCTATTTCATTTCTAATCACATCATCGCCAAGATGCGTCTGATTATCCTTATACCCCATATTGAAAAGAGGTATCGATACATCCAGCTTTGTGCGGATTTCCTTCTTATATGCTCCCTTTATTTCATCAGGATACACCGAAACAGCCTTACTTCCGCCTTTAGGCACAATGGTTTTTTCTATTATATCCGCTACCTCGTCACAATCTACATCACCTACAACACACAGGCACATATTTGACGGATCATAAAAGGTTTCGTAGCATTTATAAAGCACGTCTTTATCTATCTCCGATATGCTTTCAACTGTGCCGGCTATATCAATATTTACAGGGTTATCCTTATAAAGCGCCTTTAAAAGATTAAACTGCACGCACCAGTCAGGGTCATCATCATACATACGTATCTCCTGACCGATAATACCCTGCTCCTTATCCACGTTCTCTTTTGTGAAATAAGGCTCCTGAACATAAGAAAGAAGATGTTCAAAGTTTTCATTAAAATTCTCTGTGCAGGAAAAAAGATAGCAGGTACGGTTAAAGGAGGTATATGCATTGGCATCAGCGCCGTACTTTGCAAATTTATCAAAGGCGTTGGTCCCGTCGGGTTGTTCAAAAAGCTTATGCTCAAGAAAATGCGCTATGCCATCGGGAACGGTTATGGCATCTGTTCCGCCTTTTGGCACGAATTTACTGTCTATTGAGCCGTAGCGTGTACCGATAATAGCATATTTTTTCAAGAAACCCTTCTTTGGTACTATAAACACACCAAGACCGCTTTTATGCTCTCCCACATACAAGGTTTCCCCAAGATGAGGGCTTTGCGTTTTTATAAGCTTCATCTATCAATCCCTGCCTTTCAAGAAATATACTGTATCAAGCGTAATCTTTGAAAACGCCTCTTTTATCTGATCTCCGGTTACGCTCTCTGTCTTTTTAATGGCATCTTCAACCGTCATCGTATCACCATACAGAATTTGCCCCAGATTAAAGCTGTTCATAAGATATGGACTATCCAGATATGAACGGAACTGATTGATAATAAATTCTTTAGAAACTTTTACATCCTCATCTGTGAATTTGCCGTCTTTAACATCAGACAGTTCTTTTAATATTTCTTCCTTTGCCCGGTTAAAGTTTTCAAACTCTATTCCGGAGCTTATAAGCATAATTTCAGAATATTTATCTATTTTACTTGACACATAATATGCAAGTGAAGACTTTTCGCGGACATTATTAAAAAGCTTTGAATGTGTTCCCGAGCCAAACAGGCTGTTACCCACAAGAAGCGGAAAATACATATCGCTTTTAAAGTCTACAAAAGTACGCAGTCCCATTACAAGCTTACCCTGAACAACCTCAAAGCTTTCTTCCTCATACTTCTCTTTAACTTCTTTTTTATCGTTCTTTGCTGTTTCGATTGGCTTGATATTAAAATTATATCTGCCCATATATTCTTTTATTTTTTCTTTTATACTGTCAATATCACAAGAGCCTACAACAAATATGTCTATAGGACTTTCGGTAACAATATTCTTATAATGCTCATAAAGGCTTTTACCGGTTATGCCCTCAAGGTCTTCTACATATCCGTACTCGCTGATACCTGCGCTTTCGCCTTTACACATAAGCTCAAGGCATCTATAGGTTGCATAGGCTCTTTTATCATTTACAAGGCCCTCTATACAATCTTTTAAATTTTTCTTCTCCGTTTCCACGTACTTTTCCGAAAAACCGCCGTCTTCACACAAGGGCGCCAACAAAAACTCCAGCATCATATCCATAGCCTCCGGCAGAACATCCTCACCGGAAAAACGTTTATCTATAACATTTAACGTCACGCACAAAGACTGGATACTGCCCTTTCGTGATACAGATACATCGCACACAGCTCCGTAGAGCGATTCAAGCTTACGGTTTATTTCAAGCATTGTCGGGTACTTCTCCGTACCCGACCTTAAAACGCCTGAAAGCAAAGAATTGGCAGTGACTTCATCCCTTGAAACAGGTCTGTGAAGATACATTGACATCAATACGTTTTTATATTTATCATCTTTAACATAGTAAAGATTGATGCCATCGCATATATTGATTTTTTGCAAGCTTTCCATTTGTCTGTTCCTCCTGTCCGGAAACCGAACCAATATAATTTAATACACTAATCAGTATACCATAATTTGCACAAAATACCAACAAAATATTATAGTCTGCAATAATAAATTTCCGATAAGCAAAGATATGACAAAGTTTTAACAGCACATTTCACAAATTGTTCACAGTTTTTTGGTGAATACGACAGTTTTTTGTCCATATTTTATATTTTTATTGACAATATGTCACAATTATTATACAATAAGCGTGGAGGAGTTTGACTTCCCATAAAGGTACA
>JAZNZL010000067.1:0-2736 GCA_045594925.1 Clostridia bacterium | reverse complement strand
CATTATATTTTATACATAACAACATATGATTTTTAGCCCTAACTTTACATGAACTACGCTAGAAGAGGCTGTCATCCAGATTATACAGTCTTTATATAAAGATTTCATCAAGCAGATGAAACAAAGCAACAATGAAAAAGCAATGAAGAAAATCGCAAAGCGATTTTCAACCACAATTATTCATTATTCATCATTCATTATAAATTATTCATTATAACACAAAAGGCGGTGATGGTATGCGGCTTGACAAGATGCTGTCAAACAGCGGTGCAGGCAGCAGAAAAGAGATAAAAGAGCTTGTTAAAGCAGGCCAAGTTACTGTAAACGGAGAAGCAGCCAAAAAAAGCGATATGCAGATAAACGAGGAAACCGACGAAATATGCGTTAACGGTGAGAGAATTGTATATAAAGAATTTGTGTATCTTATGCTTAATAAGCCTGCAGGCTATGTAAGTGCCACAGAGGATTTCAAATACCCTACTGTAATTGACCTTGTGCCGGAGATTTACCGCCATTATGACCTTTTCCCTGTAGGCAGACTGGATATTGACACAGAGGGGCTTTTAATAATTACAAACGACGGCGGGTATGCTCATAATATGCTGTCCCCGAAGAAGCACGTGTATAAAACATATCTGGCAGAGCTTGACGGAGCTGTTACGGAAGAAGATGTTAAAAAATTCAAAGATGGCATCACCATTGACGGCGGCTACACCTGTAAGGAAGCAGAGCTTGTACCGCTGACTAGCAACAGCGCAACTGTGCGTATCTGTGAGGGTAAGTTTCATCAGGTAAAGCTTATGTTTGCCGCTGTTGGCAAAAAGGTAACATATCTGAAGCGGATTAAATTCGGCGAGTTTGACCTGCCTGAGGATTTGCCCTTGGGAGAGCTGATTGAGGTTGAACCGCTTGTGAAATAATATATAAATATAGGGATGTGTCGTGTTGGAAGTTTTAAAAAAACTATCAGTTAAAAATCTTGTTATGCTTACAATTGCCGGAATAATAAACGCATTCGGAGTAACGGTGTTTTTGTATCCGGTAAAGCTTTATGACAGCGGAATATCCGGAACGTCTATGCTGCTTGCGCAGATTACACCGGAGATGCTTACGCTTTCTGTATTTCTTGTGGCTTTGAATATTCCTCTGTTCATATACGGAAAGAAAAAGCAGGGCAGCCTTTTTACGATTTATGCTGTGTATACGGTTGCTATATATTCACTTGCGGCGTACCTTATAACAGACGTACTCCCCATTGATGTAAGCATAGCATCACCCCTTGCCGGCACAGACCTTTTGCTGTGCGCGCTTTTTGGCGGAGCCATATCAGGAGTGGGCAGCGGTATAGCCATACGCTACGGCGGAGCTATGGACGGCATAGAGGTTATGGCTGTAATCTTTGCTAAAAGACTTGGGATAACCGTTGGTACCTTTGTAATGGTTTATAACGTGATTCTGTATGTGCTGTCGGGCATTGTTATAAACAGCTGGATTCTGCCTCTGTACTCCATCGTAACCTACGGAGCGGCACTTAAAACAATCGACTTTATAGTAGAGGGTGTTGACAGAGCAAAATGCGCTATGATAGTAACTACCAAAGCCGAAGAGGTTAGCAGAACGCTTTCTGATGTTTTTGAATGTGGTAGCACCTCTGTTGCCGGAAAAGGCGGGTATTCAGGTGAGGAAAAGACGGTGGTGTATTTTATACTCAACAGGTTTCAGGTGCCGAAGATGAAGGATATCGTTCACGAAATAGACCCAAAAGCATATATAGCCATCAGCGAGGTTGCAGACGTGTTTATGAAAAACGAAGAAATATGAGAAAAGGATATGTGAGAAGTTTTACTCACATATCCTTTTTTGTTTGGTATTGTAATCTGCTATCAAAGCTTTGCAATCATTTCCACGTGGGGTATGCCATCTTCCATAAATGGCTCCGATGTAACCTTAAAGCCGCCGCATTTCTCATAAAATGGTGCGGCGTATTCTTGTGCGTGAATGCAAAGAAAAGAACAGTTCATCTTTTCTTTTATAACAGGGATAGCCTTTTCAAACAGCTCTCTGCCGTAGCCTTTGCCGTGCTGGGCGGTTACTACTCTGCCTATGCGGACAGTGGAGCAGTCCTCACCTTCAAGGTAAGCACGAAAGTACGCAACCACGCTTTCACCGTCATCTAAAAAGCAGTGCAGACTTTTATAATCAATTCCGTCCATATCCTGACACATAATTTTCTGCTCTACCACAAAAATCTGGCAACGAACGCGCAGAATCTCATAAAGCTCCCTGTTTGAAAGCTCATCAAAGGTCTTTGCTTTAAATTCCATAATACTCACCTATAAAAAGCTTTATAAGCTTCACACTCTGCTCAACGGCTTTTTCGGTGAATCTTTCAAAACTCATATCCGCACTGCCGTCGGCATTGTCCGATACTGCTCTTATAACATTAAATGGTACACCATTTACAAAGCACACCTGACCGATAGCCGCACCCTCCATCTCGCATACTATAGCGCCGAAGGTACTTGAAATGTGCTTCTTTTTGTTTTCGTCACCTACAAAGCCAAACAAAGTAGACTTCAACTGGTCGTAATAATTGTAGTTTTCATTCAATTCCCATTTTTCAGATCTCAAGGTATAAAGAGCAGTTTCCAATTCAGCCTTTGCTTTACACATTTCTGCATATTCTTCCCAAACCTTGCTATCAGCCAATGTTGCTTGGAATTCCTTCCATTCTTC
>JAZNZL010000066.1:0-3924 GCA_045594925.1 Clostridia bacterium | reverse complement strand
ACAGCCGTAAAATTACGGCTGTCTGCTATTATTTTAGTGGCTTTCATAAATATTTATTTTACCACAAATCACATATATAAATCAGTAAAATTTTTCACAAAAATTTTACTTAGATATTTACTTTTATCTTGGTTTGTGTTATTATTATTGTGTATATTTTAAATTTAATATAAGGGAGGTAAAATCATTGAGAAAATTTAATTGCTTATTATCTTTTTTAATGATTCTGTGTATACTGTGCTCTGTATTTTCTATGCCGGTTTACGCAGCAACAACATCTACTTTTAACCTTGAGCTTACTGTTCCGGCAGCTCACAGCGACGTAACAGTTGCTCTCTATTCGGGCAAATATGCATACTACTCGGCACAAGGAACATTGCAGACAGAAGCTTCAAAAACTACTGCTGCTAATGGTGATGTTACATATACATACACCGGCGTTCCGGTTGGTTCATTCCATTATATAACATCGGGAACAGGATACATAACACTTAAGAAGAATATGTATTTTGCCTCTGCTGTTGCAGGTACTACACAGGCAGTTACTGCTGAGGCTGTTAAAAAAATCACATCTGACGACGGAGTTCACGAAGACGGATATCAGCCAGGTGAAATTTTTGAAATGAACGACATAGTTGATACTGTTATGGCGGTTCCTGACAATACTATTGCGCAGAACGCTTATAACAACATAGTTTCTAACGCACCTTATTTTAAAAACTATGCTGCTGATCCCGCAAGAAAGCACCAGCAGACTACTCAAAGCGAGATGGAAGCTTTCCTTGCAGATTTAGACAGCAAAACCAACAATATGTACTATTTTGAAGAAATCGGTACATCTTACAACAAGGCAGATTATCAGATTCCTTTTGTAATATTTACAACTACCACAATCCCAAGCGGTTCTTCTGTTGAAGAGGCTGCTGAGCTGGTTAATGCAAACGGCAAGCCCACAGTTCTTTATCAGGCGCAGATTCATTCTGACGAGCCTGCTGCCGGCGAGGGTGCTTTGGCTATGATTTATTCTCTTGCCGGTGATTACGGAACGGAAATACTTGATGATATTAACGTTTGCGTAATACCGCGTTTATCACCCTACACTGCATATACATTTGACAGAGAAGTACCTTCTGCTAAGGGAAATTTAGACCCTAACGGCGACGCTTTGAGAATGATAACGAACGAAATGACGGCTTCTCACGAGATTTACTACCTTTTCTGGCCGGAAATCGTTATTGACGGTCACGAATACTATTTTGATGGAAGAATCAAAAGTTCATCCGGAGCAATGTATGATATAGAATACGGTCTTGGTAGCTCACTTAACGTATCTCCTGATACAAGGGAGATATCAGTCAATACGATGTTGGCAGTGAAAGACGGTCTGGCTAATGCAGGATTCCGTGCAAATGTATATGACACTACCTCTCCAAAGAAATATACAAGCGTTGCAAACAATGTCGGACGTCCGTTTTACGGTGCTTTGGGAAGTATCTCATTCCTTTTTGAGTCACCTGGTGGTGGCGCAGGACTTGACAGATCTACCGGTCTTAACTGGTTTGACAGACGTGTTACAGGACATTACATAGCAGTTAAATCTGTATTTGATTATGCAGCACAAAACGCCGATACTCTTAAAAGCACTATTGCTGCCGGCAGAGCAAAAATAGTTTCTGACGGTGCTAAATATAATGCTGACGATGTGTACGTTTTAGAGCACAGCAGTACAAATGTTGCCGGAACAGGTATTTCATTCCCTAATGCGACTATCAATTATGAAACAGGTAAGGTTACAACCTCATCAACAACACTTTACAGCCACGATACAGCTGCACGTTCTCGCGTGCGTCCTACTGCTTATGTAATTTCAAAAGGCGAAAGCTGGGCTTCATCTGCTGTTTCAACTTTTAACAAATTAAATATCGAATATTACGAATTGCCTGCAGATTCAAATGTATTTTTACAGCAGTACAGCGGCACTGCTGAAGAAGCAACTTTATCCACCGAGAAATTAGTAAACTTCAGCAGCGGTGCTTATGTAATACCGATGAATCAGGTAAGCGGAAATATTATCGCTTCCTTAATGGAGCCTGATTCAACCGATATATCCAAAAATGGTTCTTTCTTACAGCAGAAGCTATATTCGGCTAACGACGGTGTTCTGCCGGTTTACAGATATATCCGTGATTTAAACACTGAAGATACTACATACGGCGGTGTGGAATTGGTTATACCGATTGACGCGCCAACAGGCTTATCAGCGGTTAATTATCCAAATGACCTTTCAAAAGGATATATTACTGGTCTTGATGCTACAAAGAGCTACGAATACCGCAAAGACGGCGTGGAAACTTATACAGCAGTAGCTGCCGGTGCAACACAGATTGCTAATCTTGCTGCAGGTACTTATCAGGTTCGTTTTGCTCAAACTGCAACCACCCCTATCAGCCACGATTGCGTTCTTACTATAAGAGATTTGAGCATTCCTCCCGTATTGGAATTCCACAAATCATCTCTGTTCCCAAGCGCACCCCACGCGTTTGCCGGCTCAAAGGTATTGCTTAAGGCTGTGGAGGATGGTATTTACTACAGAAACGGCGTGAAACTTGAAAATGCTGACATCGACACAACAATTAAGGCAGGCGCTGTGGCGCTGCCCGTGGAAGCAGGAAACAACTCATACTACGTAACAGTTAACGGATTAAAATCCAATGTTATTTCTGTATATGGTTCTACAATTACTACGGCATCTTGTACGAATATGTTTAATTCTTCTAGTAGTCTTGGTAAAAAATGGACAGCCGCTACAAATGACGGAACTATAGCTAATCTTTTTGACAGCACTCACACTGATGTAAGGTATTCCATCGGCTCTGTATACAGTGCTTGGAACACAAATATGTTAAGTAAAGACATGGCATTTTCTAAACTTGACTTTTTCATAAATGGTGCGCCCTCAAATGAAAACGGAACAACAATTGCCAAGATTTATACGAGCAGCACTTCAAAAACTGTTTCTCTTGTTGTGAACAAGGACAGAACACTTTCTGTTGTTTCAACCGGAAACGTTGGTACTGTGAACACAGGAATTACACTGGAAGCCAACAAGTGGTATACTTTGGAAACTGTATTTGACATCACTGGTGATGGCGAAAGAAAAAATACTGCTTCATTTTATCTTAACAAAGCTCTTATCGCAAAAAACATAGGCACAGGATACAAAGTAACTAAACCCGCAACGGATTCTATAGGTATTTATTCACCTGCTGCTGATACAAATCTCTACTATTCCAATGCAACTTCATTCGTTATCCCCAGTACGTACAATCCCGGTTACAGTTCAAGCTACACTCACACATACAAGCCGGCTATTACAGCAACTGCAGGCGACACTGCAAACACCATCAAGGTTACTGCTACGGGTGTGACAGGTCTTGAAGACTGCAAGGCAAGAATTTTTGTAAACGGAACAATGACTGGCGATACAGTAGCTATTGACGGCACTGAAACAGCTATCACTGTATATGGTGACAGCAACCTTACAGATGCTGAAGTTTACGCAGCTTTTGTTGACGGCGACGGAAACATCATAAACGGATTATATTCGCCGCTTCAGACAGCTGTACTTACTATGGATGTGGCTGTATCGGAAGAAGAAAATTTACCGGTTGTATCAGGCGCTATCGAAGAAGGCAAGATTACAGTTGCAAGAGCTAATATGATTGAAACTCTCAAGAGCGAAGCAATAGCCGTTATTGAAATTAAGGCTGATGACTCTATTGTTATTCATCCTGTAGCTTCAAACGAAGCTGTAAAGGAAATTGCCATAAGCACAAATTCTAAAAAAGTTTTTGTTTGGTGCTTTGACAGCTTATATCCACTCTGCGATGTAATTACACAATAATTTATTCTTGAAATGTAAAA
>JAZNZL010000065.1:0-2370 GCA_045594925.1 Clostridia bacterium | reverse complement strand
CGACTTGATTTATGTCACTTGTTTTTCATTTCTATATATTAAGCGTTACACCGCCGTGCCTTTCTGCTACCGGAAAATCAGAACCATATTATATTTTCTATTTTTTATTTTTTATTTTATTCTTAACCTTCACATTAAAGTCTGTTTTAGATTTTCATTGGAATTACCTCCCTTTCTTCATCTTTAGTGTAACAAATATTTTCGCCTTTTTCAATTGACATTTTGTAAGAACTGTAAAGCTGTTTTTTATGCAAACAAGCGAAATATCTGCAAATTTTTTAACAATCATTTACAAGCAGTATTTTTATATGTTATAATTGGATTATGGTTGTGCTGAAAAAGCGGATATCGAAAGATATCCGCTTTCTTATTTTCTCATATCCTTTTTTGCAGGATTATCAATAAGCTTTCCATCTTTAGTAAAACGCGAGCCGTGACAGGGGCAATCCCAGGAATGTTCCTGAGGGTTATACTTAAGCGCACAGCCCATATGTGGACAGCGAGGCGCAGTGGGTGTTAAAAGCCCTTGGGCAGAGTGCAGTGCATTAACCGCAAGCTGTGGATGCAAAATACTTCGTTGCGGAGAATATATGGGTGCATATTCGTTATTTATTCCCTGTACCATATCGGATAAAATCAATGCCGCAGTCATAGCAGACGTCATACCCCATTTATTAAAGCCGGTAGCCACATAAACATTCGGTGTGGATTTTGAATATCTGCCTATATAAGGCACATCGTCTAAAGTCATACAATCCTGAGCAGCCCATCTGGCTACTTCCTGTGATTTGGGATAATACAGCTGTGCAAATGACTCAAGCTCCTGCCAGCTACCGCCTTTTTTGCCGGTACGGTGTCCGCCTCCGCCTACAAAGGTTAATCCGTTATAGCTACGGAAGGACATTCCGGTTTTGGATTCATCTACATAAACATCTTCAAAAACAGGTGCGTTTTTAAGCGCCATCACATAGGAACGGTGCTGATACATTTTAAGGAAATACAATCCGTATTTATTTACAAATGGAAAATGGGTGGCAACAATTATTCTTTTCGCTTTGATTTTAAACCGGTCTGTTACTGCACCATCAGGCGTTATGTGGGAAATTTTTGTGTTTTCAAATATTTTTATATCTTTTGCTACTTGAGAGAGAAATTTCAAAGGATTAAACTGCGCCTGATGCCTTAGCCCGACAGCACCTGCCACCTTAAAAGGCAATGGCAAAGCTTCTTCAAAAATCACCCCACAGCCAAGCTTTTCAAGTGCTTTTACTTCATTTTCTATCTTATATCTGTTTTCTAATGAATAAACAAAGGACCTACATTCTTTATAATCACAAGGAATTTCTTTACACATTTGACGGAATTTCTCCAGTGCTTTATGTTGCGATTCTACATAAAGGCGTGCATAGTCTTCACCAAATCTGTTTATCATTTTATCGTATATCAAGCCGTGCTGATACGTGATTTTTGCAGTGGTATTTTTTGTGGTGCCCGAGCAAATCCTGTCTGCTTCGGCTACTACACAATCCACACCACGACTTTTAAGCATATAACCACACAATATGCCGGTTATACCACCACCAATTACAAGAACATCTGTTTTTATATCTTCTTTTAATGCATTAAATTCAGGCAATTCTATATCAGCTTGCCATATTGATTCCATAATATCACCCCACCGAATTAGTATTTCTATTTACAACAAACAAAATTCAGTGGGGTTACATTTTTTATTTATTTCAAGGGCGATTTCACCGGCTTGGGTGCGTTTCGGGGATATGATTTCGGTGTGTGGGAAATTTTTTTGATAACTACAAGATTATGCTTTAAATCAGTAGTGGGGATTTCATAAGGGATTACCTCTTCCACCTGTCCGCCCAAAAGCTTTATGGCGCCTTTTGCGGCAGATATTTCTTCATCAGCACCGGGACCTTTCATACTTACAAAGAAACCGCCAACCTTCACAAAAGGCAGGCACAGCTCGCTCAAGGTGGACAGATTTGCCACTGCTCTTGATACTGCTACATCGAATTTTTCTCTTAAATCCTTATCTCTGCCGCCGTCTTCTGCTCTGGAATGGATAGTGGCTATTTTTTCAAGATTAAGGCTATCTACTACTTCATTCAAAAAATTAAGTCGTTTAGCAAGAGAATCCAACAGTGTTACATCCAATGTGGCATTTGCTATTTTCATAGGTATACCCGGAAATCCCGCACCGGTACCTACATCTATAATTTTAGCGCCGTCTTTGACTACTCCGCTTTCAAAGCACATTAAAGAATCAAGAAAATGCTTGGTTATGACATCGCTTTCTTCAGTTATGGCTGTGAGATTGATTTTCTCATTCCACTCTGTTAAAAGCTCATAATA
>JAZNZL010000064.1:0-10154 GCA_045594925.1 Clostridia bacterium | reverse complement strand
CCGCCTTTTCCGCAGCCAATTTCCATATTGAGTGGTTTGTCATCGCCAAATACGCCCTTGATGTTTCCGTTGAATTTGCTTATATCATATATAATTAGCTCCCCACAATTTTCAAGCCTTTCGTGAAGATGCTTTTTGTTTCTCATTCTCATATTGAAATCTCCTTTGTTCTAATATACTACAAAACCGTTTAAATTTCAATTAAATATTAAAAAAGCGTTGGATTATTATGAGTTAACAATCCAACGCTTTGGTATTTTTTAAAACAGCTTGGCTCTGTATTTTCTCGTATTGCCTATGGTGTTTATTTCGGTAAGTGCCTGACCTGTACCGAGGACCACACAAGATACCGGATCGTCAGCAATTTTCACATCAAGACCGGTTTCGGATGCAATCAGCCTGTCAAGACCTTTTGTAAGAGAGCCACCGCCTGTCATTATAGCACCGCTTAAGCTGATATCGCCGATAAGCTCGGGTGGTGTGCGTTCAAGAACCTCTTTAACACCATTTACAATTATGTCAGCAGGCTCTTTCATAGCAGTAAGCATCTCTTCCGAAGAAACCATAATTTCAACCGGAAGTCCCGATGAGAGACTGCGGCCTTTAACGTTCATATAAGAAAGCTCGTCTTGAGGGTAAACACAGCCGATTTCTTTTTTGATAGCTTCAGCCATACGTTCGCCAATGACGATATTGTACTGTTTTCTGATGTATTTGATAATTTCCTGGTCAAACTCATCACCGGCAGTTTTAAGTGATGTGTGAACAACCATAGAGCCTAAAGATATAACAGCAATATCAGTTGTGCCGCCGCCAATATCTATTACTATGTGTCCAGATGGCTTGGCAATGTCAAGTCCGGCACCGATAGCTGCGGCAATAGGTTCTTCAATAAGGAAAGCATTTCTGGCGCCCGCACCGAGCATAGCGTCGATAACTGCTTTTTTTTCAACCTCTGTAACCACACTTGGTATACATACAATAACACGAGGCTTAAAGAAAAATCTTTTGCAGGTCTTGTTTAGAATATATTTAATCATTGTCATAGTGGTATCATAATCCGAGATAACGCCCTTGCGCAAAGGTCTTATAACAGAAATATCGTCAGGATTTCTGCCGATCATATCCTGAGCTTTTTTACCTACAGCGAGAAGCTTCTGTGAAGATGTTTCCACCGCCACAACAGAAGGCTCGTTTATAACGACACCTTTATCTTTAGTATAAACCAGGATGCTTGCCGTACCCAAATCAATAGCTATGTCCTGTGATTTAAAAAACATAATTTTCCTCCGAAAATAAACATATATACCTTTATTATACATTTAAAACTGAATAAATCAACAATTTTTTAACGCACAAAAGAAAAAAATAGAGAATAAACTGTAATAAAGGCAAAAAAGGTGTAGAAAAAAAGCCTTTTTTGTTTTGTTAAAATCATTGAAGTCACAAAGGAGAGTGACATAAAATGGAACGCATAATAGTAGTGTTTGCGTCGATCACCTCAGCTACTGGAGTCAGGAAGCAGCTTTTAAATAAATACAATATACAGTCAAGGATTGTTCAAACACCAAAAACACTGTCATTGAATGGCTGTAGTTATTGCCTTGTGACAGTAAGCAGTGCATTGGAGAAAGTCAGAAGTATAGCAAATGAGAGCGGAGTGTCAATACGAGGGGTATATAAAGAGGACGGAACGCGTGTTTAGATAGGAGTCGGGGTGATAAATTTGATATATCTGGATAATAGTGCCACGTCATTTCCTAAGCCCAGAGAAGTCAGGGAGAAAATGAATGAGTGCCTGAAAAAATACAGTGCAAATCCGGGACGGTCAGGACATCGGTTGAGTATGCAGATAAGCGAAGAAATATATAATTGCAGAGAGAAAATTTCAAAAATGTTTAATGCACCCGATGCCTCATCGGTAGTGTTTACAGCCAATACTACAGAAGCATTGAATATAGCAATAAAAGGTATACTCAAGCCCGGTGGTCACGTTATATTTACTTCGATGGAGCATAATTCAGTGGTAAGACCGGTTTATAAGCTGAGTGAAACAAAATCAATAGAGTATAGTATTGCTAACGCTAATATTTACGGATATGTGGATGCAAAAACCATTGAGCAGCTGATACGCCCAAACACACAGCTGATAGTAATGATACACGGTTCGAATGTGTGTGGAACAGTGAATCCTGTTGCACAAGTGGGAGAGATAGCAAAAAAGCATAGGATACCATTTCTGGTAGATGCAGCGCAGACAGCCGGTGTTCTTCCAATAGATATGAAAAAAGATAATATAACACTGCTTGCGGCAGCAGGGCATAAAGCGCTGTATGGACCAACCGGTACGGGAGTATTGTGCGTTGGTGATGGTGCACTGCCCGATACAATCAAAGAGGGCGGAACCGGCAGCAATTCCTCTGACCCTCGTCAGCCTGAGGAGCTTCCTGATAGATATGAAAGCGGAACTGTAAATGCAGTGGGTATATGCGGTCTGTCTAAAGGAATAGATTTTATAAATCGCGTAGGGAGAGAAACTATCTATAATCACGAGATGCAGCTTACTAAAATATTTCTTGAAGATCTTTCGGTTGTTAAAGGGTTAAATATTCACGGATACCTCACCTGCACTGACAGAGTGGGTGTGGTTTCAGTAACACTTGAAAATTCAGACTGTGTTGAGGTTGCTGCGGTGCTTGATGAGAATTATGGTATAGCCGTAAGAGCGGGATACCACTGCTCATATATGGCACATAATACCTTGGGTACACGGGATACCGGTACAGTCCGTTTCAGTATAGGTGCTTTTAATAGCCTTAAAGATATTAAATCGGCTGTATATGCGTTAAATGAAATCAGTAAACAAAAAAGGGAGTAGTCAATGACTACTCCCTGTCCATACATATCAGTTCTTTTTTCTTGCTCTGTAATATACCTTTCCGGCGGACATGTTGATTTCTCTTGCTTCCATCAGCTCGCTGACGGTTACAACCTGAAAACCTCTGTCAATAAGAGCATCAATAATCTCAACAGCAGCGTTTGCAGTTGATTTGTATAAATCATGCATAAGAACTATGTCTCCGTCTGAAATATTTTCCAGAACCATATCTCTGATAGAAGCCGAATCCTTGTTTTTCCAGTCTTCAGTATCAACGGCCCAACCGATAAATGGCTTGGAAACATTCTGCGCAACAGTGTCGTTAACAGCAGCATACGGAGCGCGTAACAGCTTGCTTTCTTTTCCGATAACCGATAAAAGCGCATCATCGGTTTTCTTGATTTGCTCGTTTATTTCTTCAGCAGTTGCTTCGGATAAATTTGCGTGGTTCCAGGTGTGGTTGCCGTATTCACAACCCAAAGAATTGCCTCTTAATATAGTTTCTTTTTCATTTGCAACACGTTCACCCAGAATAAAGAATGTAACTCTTGCACCGGTTCTTTCAACAGCATCTAATATAATCGATGATGCTGGCTTGTAAGGGCCGTCGTCAAAAGTTAAAGCCACCATAGGTTTGTCCGGATCGTAAAGAGGCGGAGTGTAACCGGTAACGTTTATATTCATATCGTTGTAAAGCTTGCTTAAAGGGATGTCAGCAGTAACGGCTCCCATATCAGACGGGAAAATCTGTCCGGCACCAAAGTAAAGTGTTAAAAACCCATCACTAAAAGAAAAATTTTTAAAGTTTTCAGCATTAGGCTCGGTATTTTTCTTGAAAAGATTTGTAGAGGTTTCATTTACCACATCGGATCTGCTTTCGAAAATGCTTACTACCTGTTTTGAAACAATGCTTGCATAGTTTTCATTGAAGATTTCGTCATAGCCAATTTCTTTGCCGGAGGCGATATCATATACCTTCGTTTTGTACTGTTTATCATTGATATCCCTTAAAGGATTGCTTCTGTTTATGGAATACACTACAGAAACGTAATTATCACTGTTTTTTGTAATGGAAAAATCAGCGGTGTATACAGCACGGTTTTCTTTTTTGCCGGTTTTGTATTGCTTGATTTCCTTTTTGAATTCCTCAAGAATTTTTTCAGCATCTTTTTTAATTGTTTTGTCAGTTTTTTCGTTAATAAGAGGGTAAGCAATACCTATAGCGTAATCACTTTTGATTTCGGTAATGGTGTTGTGCTCGTTCCAGTTGTCAGGGATGTTAAAAGAAAAAGCGAAATCGTCTTTTGAAAATCCTGAAATAAATGAGAAAGCAGACTTAACCATAAAAGCAATAAGGCAAATAAGTAAAATCAGTACCGTCCATACAACGAGCTTGCCTATAAGCTTCTTTCTTTTCTTTCTTTTTTCGCGGTTTATGTATAATGCTCTGCCCCCACCAGATGTAATAGCATCCATTCTGCGCATAATAACCCTTTCCTGTAACGTAAGTTACATCTTTAGTATTTGTATATAAAAATAATATCATAAATTCTAAAAAAATTCAACAGTTCATTTATGATAAGTTTCGTTTGCGTTGATTTTAAAGGCCCTGTATATCTGTTCTGTAAGAATGAGCCTCATCAATTGGTGAGGGAATGTCATTTTTGAAAAACTCAATTTCAAATCCGCCACGCTTTTTATAGACTCATCAATGCCCAAAGAACCACCGATTATAAAGGTAATCGTGCTGTTTCCGTTTAATGTAATAGTATTAAGCTTTTCAGCCAGCTCTTCGCTGGTAAGATTTTTGCCCTCAACACATAACGCTATAACGAATCCCTCCAGATGTCTTTTTATTTTTTCTCCTTCGGCTTTTAATACGGCATCGCATTGGGCTTTTGAAGGTGAATCGGGGATTTTCTCGTCGGGCAGTTCAACTATTTCAATTTTTGAAAATCTGCTTATGCGTTTTGTGTATTCACCTATGCCGTCAATAAGATAATTTTCTTTAAGCTTGCCTAAACATACTATTTTAATCTTCATCATCAGAATCCTTTCTTGTAATAGCATCAAGCCCTAAATTGCTGTCTTTGGAAGATGCAAAAGAAATAATATTTTTCCCAAAACGGCTTTTAAGCATATCCACAGAGGTTTCCAACTTTTCGAGCTTGGATATTTTGTGGCTGCTGTTGGTGTCGCTTTCGTCAAAAAGAGACATTTGTAAACCTCTGTAGTCTTGAGATAGATTAGTTGCCGTAACAGTCAGCATACGAATAGGGATTTTAAAATCCCAGTTTGATTTAATCAAAGAAACAGCAGTTTCGGCAATAATTCTTCCAAGATTAGTGGATGGCTCAATAACCGACTGTCGTGTGATTGTTTTTAATGAATCATTTTTGATTGAAACGCAAACGCAGTTGCACCATAAATTATGCTTGCGAAGTCTTTCGGCAACATTTTCAGCTAAAGGAGTAATAGCGGTAATTACTTCTTCTACAGAGGTTAAGTTCTTTTTGAAAGTAAGACCGCGTCCAATACTTTTAGGCGCTTCGTAGACGCTTGCAAGAGCCACCTCAGAGTTTTCTTTGCCAATTGCATAGTCGTATAATTCACCGCCGCGGGAGCCAAGAATGCTTGTAAGAAGCTCCCTGCTTGAAGCAGCAATATCTCCGATGGTGTTTATGTCGTATGATTTTAGCTTAGCGTATGTGCTTTTTCCCACAAACAGCAGAGAACTTACCGGAAGAGGATATATGATTTGTTTAAAGTTTTTTTCGTTAATCTCAGTAATGGCATCAGGCTTTTTGTAATCACTGCCAAGCTTTGCGAAAATCTTGTTGAAAGAAACGCCTATTGATATAGTAAGACCGGTTTCTTTTTTTACAGTATCTTTAATGCTTTTTGCAATTTCAAAGCCGTTACCGAACAGCTTTTGACTGCCGGTAACATCAAGCCAGGCTTCGTCAATTCCGAAAGATTCCACTCGGTCGGTGTACCGTAGATAAATTGAAAACACTTTTTTTGAATACTCACTGTATTTTGCGTAGTGTGGTTTTGCCAGTACCAAGTCGGGGCATTTTTTCTGTGCCTGCCAGATAGGCTCAGCTGTCTGGACACCAAATTTTTTTGCAAGCTCGTTTTTGGCAAGTATAATTCCTCTTCTTTCTTCGCTGCTTCCGGCAACAGCCATAGGAACATTTTTAAATTCAGGATGAGAAAGCGTTTCTACAGAAGCAAAAAAATTATTCAAATCACAGTGAAGAATAATGCGTTTGTCCATAATCTCATCCTTTCGTAAATTGATAACTTTATTTTATTATATAACGAAATAATTATCAAGAAAAACACATAAAAAAGATAAAAATATTTGATTTAAATATTGTATTTTTGAAAAAAACGTAGTATAATTATAAAGTCGTACAGCTGGGGCGGTAGCGGTGCCCTGAACTTGCAATCCGCTATAGCAAGGGTGATGCCCTTTTTGAGGGCTGATGCATATATGAAAGTGTAGGGTAAGTGGTGTTGAGAATCGGGTTCTGCACAATGCAGACCCGTGAACCTGGTCAGGTGGGGAACCAAGCAGCCATAAGCGGTGCTTTGTGTGTGATGCAGAGTGCCTGATTTGAGCCAACTGCCTTGTAACGCGTATGTGCACAGTTCAATCTAAGGGCGTACGGCATTTTTATATTACAGGAGGTACGCTATGTCATATCAGGCTTTGTACCGTAAATGGCGTCCAATGGTGTTTGATGATGTAATCGGGCAGCACCATATTACGTCAACAATAAAAAACGAAATTTTAAATAATAAACTGTCTCATGCATATTTGTTTACCGGCACAAGGGGTACAGGTAAAACTTCTACTGCAAAGATATTCAGCCGTGCAGTTAATTGCCTTAACCCCCAAGGTGGTAATCCTTGTAATGAATGCGAAATATGTAAAGGTATATTGAGCGAGAGAATATTAGACGTTATAGAAATTGATGCTGCGTCTAATACGGGTGTTGAAAACATCAGGGATATTATTGATCAGACAAAGTACGCAGCTGCAGAGAGTAAGTATCGTGTTTATATAATAGACGAGGTTCATATGCTTTCGCAAGGAGCGTTTAACGCATTGTTGAAAACACTGGAAGAGCCCACATCGGGAGTGATATTTATTCTGGCTACTACAGAAATCCATAAGGTTCCGGCTACCATAATGTCAAGATGCCAGAGGTTTGATTTTAAAACCATAAACAGTGCAGAAATAGCGGAACGAATTAAATATATATTGTCACAGGAGAAAATTTTGGCAGAAGATGATGCTGTTGATTATGTTGCAAGACTTGGCGAAGGCTCGATGCGTGATTCGCTGAGTATTCTGGACCAGTGCCTTGCGTTTAAAAATAATAATCTAACCTTTGAAGATGTAGTGGAAACTGTAGGTGCAGTAGATTTAACATACCTTTATGATATTGCATCATTCATAGCAGATGATAATGCTAAAGGTGCCATATCGCTTTTTGAGAAATGTATTGCCGAGGGTAAAAATACTGATTACTTTGCGCAAGGCCTTATGGATATATACAGAAATATGCTGCTGTATAAGATTTCTCAGGATAGTGAATATGCGGGTATGAAGCTTGAAAACACCAAAAGGGTTGCAGATATGTATACGGTTGAAAAGCTTATGTATTGCGTGGAAACAATCACAAAGCTTTTAAATGATATAAAGTTTGCCGCATCAGCCAGAGTCTATATAGAAATGGCGCTTGTAAAGCTTGCTACACCTTGCCTTGATGATAGCAGTTCTGCAATACTTGCAAGAATATCAGCAATAGAAAATTCAATGCGTACGGGGGCGTCTGTGCCGGCTGTTGCCAAACCGGGTTTTGATGATAATCACGAATCATTTACAGAACCGGTAAACGAGGAGATTGCAGAGGCTATTCCTGAAGATGTTTTTGAAGATGCTCCTGAGGATAGCAGCATAACACCTTATGAAGATGCACAACAGGAACAACCTGATAGCTTATCGTCGATTTGCAGCAGATGGGATGAAGTAGAGAATTCTATTATGAATTCCGGCAAAATAACTCTTTATATGTCTGTGCGCGGTGCGAAACCATACCCGGCAAAAGAAGGATTAAGCCTTGTATTTGATGATGCTGAAAAGAGAGATTCCTGCTCTAAACCCGAAAATAGGGAAGCACTGTCCGAAATCATAAAAAATCTGTTTGGAATTGACGTGCAGATTAGTTATCTTACTGGTACACAGTTTGCTGAAAATTCGAAATCAGACGGTAACGATGTATTTGGGAAAATTCAACAGTTTTCTAAGGATTTTCCGCAAAATATTGAGATATAATGAAAATTACAATAAAATTGACAAATTCCGTCTTTTGGAATATAATAAAAAGAGCTTGAAATTTACAGGAGGATAAGATGGTTAGTATAGGTATTATAGGTTTTGGTGTTGTGGGTTCTGGGGTTTATGAGGTAATCCGCACTAATTGCGGAAGCATTCGCAGAAAAGCCGGCACTGAAATTGATATTAAATATATTCTTGATATAAGAGATTTTTCCTCACATAATGAAAGTCATCTTTTTATTGATAATTTCGATACTATGCTTGCAGATGATGAGGTTTCCATTATCGTTGAAACAATGGGAGGCTTGAATCCTGCCTATGATTACACTAAAAGGGCGCTTTTAAAAGGTAAAAGCGTTGTTACATCCAATAAGGAGCTTGTTGCTACATACGGCGATGAACTTTTGAAGATCGCATCGGATAATGGTTGCAGTTATTTGTTTGAAGCCAGCGTTGGCGGAGGAATTCCAATAATAAGACCTCTCAATCAGTGTCTTGCGGCGAACAAAATAAATGCAATTGCAGGTATACTTAACGGTACAACTAATTATATACTTACGCAGATGATAAAAAACGGACAGTCTTTTGAAGATGCACTTAAGGATGCGCAAAAGCTTGGATATGCAGAGAGCAACCCGTCGGCGGATGTTGAGGGCTTTGATGCCTGCAGAAAGATATGTATTCTTGCATCTTTGGCTACCGGTAAAAAGATAGAGTGTGATAAAGTATATACTGAAGGTATAACAAAAATAACTCTGCGTAATGTTGAATACGCTGGAAAACTTGGCTGTGTTATAAAGCTTATCGGTATGAGTAAAATCAATGATGACGGTACAGCCTTGGTAATGGTGTCACCAATGATGATTCCGTCAACACATCCTCTTGCCGGTGTTGAAGGCGTAAATAATGCTATTATGGTAACAGGTAATGCCATAGGCGATGCAATGTTTTACGGTCCCGGTGCAGGCAAATTGCCTACTGCCAGTGCAGTGGTTGCAGATGTTATTGATATTGCTAAAGACCGTGGTGCTGATAAAATTATGTGGGTTAAGAGCGAACTGCCCATAGTTGTAGAACAGGATAAGGCAGAGTTTAAATACATCGTAAGGTTTAAAGGAACTGATGATGAAACAAAGAAAGCAATACGCAGTGGTTTTGGCGATTGCACCTTTGTTGAAATATACGACGATGAATCAGCCTTTGTAACGGGCGAAATTTCCGAAGGACAGCTGAAAGAGAAATTGAGTTCTTATTCGGAAAAAATTATTGATTATATCAGAATAATGTGAATGTGAGATAATAAGGAGGTAAGTTCTTTGCGTATAGTAGTACAAAAATTTGGTGGTTCATCCGTTGCTAATGCGGAACGCGTTATGAACGTAGCAAGAAGAATTGTAGAAACATATAAACAGGGTAATTCTGTTGTAGTAGTTGTATCAGCTCAGGGCGACACTACAGATGAACTTATAGAAAAAGCTAAGGAGATAAATCCTAAGGGTTCAAAAAGAGAGATGGATATGTTGCTTTCGTCAGGAGAGCAGATATCAGTAGCGCTTCTTGCGATGGCGATACAGAGTCTTGGATATAATGCAGTATCTCTCACTGGCTGGCAGGCAGGATATCAGACAGACAGTAATTACAGCGGAGCAAAAATCAAAACAATCAATAATGAACGTGTAAAGAAAGAGCTGGATAGTAATAATATCGTAATCATAGCAGGCTTCCAGGGAATAAATAAATATGAAGATATTACAACTCTTGGAAGAGGCGGCTCTGACACATCAGCTGTAGCAATAGCGGCATCTCTTGGTGCTGACTTGTGCGAGATATATACAGACGTTGATGGTGTATATACTGCTGACCCGAGAATAGTACCAAACGCATCAAAGCTTAATGATATTTCCAAGTCGGATCGTAGCCATG
>JAZNZL010000063.1:0-2062 GCA_045594925.1 Clostridia bacterium | reverse complement strand
TAATCTTTTTACCATTATATATGCTACTCCTATTGACAAACATCTACCATATATTGTATATTGATAGGAGGATAGATTTTCAGAATCATCCAAAAACTTTATACAATACAGAGGAGGAGTTTAAAATGAAACTAATTTACGGGGTTAAGGACAAGCCCAAATTCGGACAGCTGATTATTTTCGCTATTCAGCAACTCCTGGCTATTATGACCGCTACTTTAGTGGTTCCGGTTATCATCAACCAGTCCTGCGGTACAACTATGAGTTCTGCTGCTGCACTTTTCGGTGCAGGTGTGGGTACATTGATTTACGTTTTGTTCACTAAAAAGAAAAGCCCTGTATTTTTAGGCTCTTCTTTCGCTTTTATTGGCTCTATGATTGCTGCTTTTGCCGGCGGTGTGTCTATGTCGCTTGGGTATCTCGGGCTTATCATAGGTGCTGCTTTTGCCGGCCTTGTATACGTGATTATTGCTATAATCGTTAAATTCGCCGGTGTTAAATGGATTGACAAGGTTATGCCTGTGGCTGTTATTGGTCCTACGGTTGCTATCATAGGTTTGAGTCTTGCGGGTAATGCTATTGGTGACATCTTAAAAGGCAGTGTGCCTGATGTTACCGCGTCTCCGTTAATTACTGTTCTTTGCGGTATTATTACTCTGATTATTACCATCATCTGCTCAACCTACGGAAAGAAAACTGCTAAGCTTATACCATTTATCATCGGTATTTTAGGCGGTTATGCTGTTTCTGCAATTTTTACTGCCTGCGGATACGCTTTCGGAATTGATGCCCTTAAAGTACTCAACGTAGCGCCTTTCACAGCTTTGGTTGCTGACGGCATCAATTTAAACACTTTCTTCTCTGTTCCGGATTTCACATTCCTTACTGCAATAAAAGGTGTTGGAGAAATCAATGCTGCTTACATCAGCACAATCGCAGTGGCGTACATCCCCGTTGCTTTCGTTGTTTTTGCTGAGCACATCGCTGACCACAAAAACATATCTTCTATAATCGAAGAGGACCTTCTCGAAGAGCCTGGTCTTCACAGAACACTTTTAGGTGACGGCGTAGGCTCTATCGTAGGTGCTATATTCGGCGGTTGCCCCAACACTACTTACGGCGAGTCTGTTGGTTGTGTGGCTATCACAAGAAACGCATCCGTGGTTACTATAATCTGTGCTGCAGTTTTAGCTATCATCATTTCTTTCGTATCGCCGTTTATTGCTTTTGTTAATTCAATTCCATCCTGCGTAATGAGCGGAGTTTGTATGGCACTCTACGGATTTATCGCTGTTTCCGGTCTTAAGATGATTCAAAAGGTTAATCTTAATCTTAACAAAAATCTCTTCGTTGTGTCTACAATTCTTATCTCCGGCATAGGCGGACTTACTCTTACTTTTGGAAAAATAACCATTACTTCCATCGCTTGTGCTCTTATACTCGGTATTATTGTTAACCTCGTGGTTTCAAAGGCTTCTGAACAGGAATAAGGTGATTATTATGAAAAACGTTGTTATTTTTGACCATCCGCTTATACAGCACAAAACTACTCTGCTCCGTCAGAAAACAACCACCAACAAGGAATTCCGCGAGTCTGTGGAAGAAATAACTATGTTGATGTGTTACGAAGCTTTAAGGGATTTGCCCTTAGAGGATATTGAAATTGAAACGCCCATCAAAAAAACCGTTCAAAAGGTTATCAAAGGCAAAAAGATTGCAGTGGTGCCTATCTTACGTGCCGGTCTTGGTATGGTAAACGGCATACTTAATCTGGTGCCGACTGCCAAGGTTGGTCATATTGGTATGTACAGAGACGAGGTTACTATGCAGCCTCAGGAATACTACTGCAAGTTACCGGAGGATATTGACAAACGTCTTATTGTGGTTATCGACCCTATGCTTGCTACCGGCGGTTCCGCTATTGATGCTATTCACCAGATTAAATCTTACGGCGGCAAGCATATTAAGTTCCTTTGCCTTATCGCTGCGCCCGAGGGTATTGAAGCACTTACAAAGGCTCATCCTGACGTGCAGATTTACTGCGCAAACGTTGACGAAGGTC
>JAZNZL010000062.1:0-1516 GCA_045594925.1 Clostridia bacterium | reverse complement strand
GTTTCCATCGCTATTTCCGTTTTTTGTGCTATCAGACATTTTTATCAAATCCGGCGGCGCTGACATTTGCGGGAAATTGTTCTCGTTTATTATGCAACCTCTTTTTAAAATAAACGGAAACGGCGTTTCTGCTTTTTTACTGGGTATAATCAGCGGCTATCCCATAGGAGCAAAGACTGCTGTAGGCTTATACGAAAACGATTACGTTACAAAACAAGAAGCTGAAAACCTTATATGCTTCTGCAACAATTCAGGCGCACTATTTATTATAGGTGCGCTGGGTTCAGGAATACTCGGAAACAGAAGAGCCGGATTTTTTCTGTATGGAGTGCATATTCTGTCTGCAATTACTTTGGGTATAATTTTAAGGACATCATTAAAGACTACCCTACACTCCTACGCGCCCAACGTTAAAAAAGCTGTACACGGAAATATTTTTACCTCAGCTGTGGAAAACAGTATGAGCTCTGTTATAAGGGTATTTGCTTATATAATATTTTTTGCGGTAATGTTAGAGATTGCTGAAGCCGCAAAGCTTTTTGCTGTTTTGGAAAATGCACTTACATACTGCGGTATAAGCAAAGACTTATCTGTTCCTGTTATACGTTCTTTATTTGAAATGACAGCCGGAATTAAAAAGCTGAACGCATCAGATATCACGTTCAGCTTAAAGCTTATTATTTCTTCTTTTATGTTGGGATGGTCAGGGCTTTCGGTAATTTTCCAGACGAAATCAGTTACAGACAATATAGACATAAGATTTTCAAAATACATAATGTCAAAGCTATGCCACGGGCTGATTGCATCAGCTTACGCCTACGCAGGTCTTAAGGTCATTAAGTTTAACAATCCCGCCTTTTTCAACACGCAAGGTCCCGCAATTACAAATGTTTTACCCCACTTCAGCTCTGCCATCACCTACACTTTATGCGCTATATATATTATATTACAGGTCCGTTCAATATATAAACGCCAAGATTCAGTGCGAAAGCGAACAACAGCCAGATAATATACAAAACTATAATCAGTCCTGCTGCTTTATTTATTTTATAAAACTGATACGCATTTACTACAGCAAACACTATCATCGCCAGAAGCCATACAAGAGCCAGCAATATCATTCCCCAACGGAAAAACACCGGTGACCAGAAAAAGTTAAGCACAAGTGATATTGCAAAATAAAATACTGCCTCACGGACACCGGGTTTATCGAGTCCGTCTTTAACAACAAGATACAGTGCTACACCTAAAAGAGTATACAGTATAGACCACACTATAGGAAACACTATTGCGGGTGGTGCGTAAGATGGCTGTACCAGCAAATCGTACCTTTCGGAAAATTGTCCTGTTAAAAGTGCGCTCAGTCCGCCCACAGCCAGTGGAATTAAAACAGAAATTACAAAACGCAGTATTTTTTTCATATTAACTGCTTTAAACATATAAATCACCTCTTAAGCAGTGTATGAAGACACACTCAAAAATATAACCAGACTTACCGGTATACAAAAAACGTGAA
>JAZNZL010000061.1:0-9326 GCA_045594925.1 Clostridia bacterium | reverse complement strand
CAACGCCCGATTATCCGCTGCAGAACAAACGTCACTCCTTTGAGTTTCTGCGTTCTATAGCACATCTGCGTCCCAGAGCAAACACCTTTAACGCAGTTTTCCGTGTGCGTTCAGTGGCAGCTTATGCCATTCATAAGTTTTTCCAGGAGAGAGGCTTTGTGTATGTGCACACTCCCCTTATCACAGCAAGTGATGCAGAGGGTGCCGGCGAAATGTTTAAGGTAACTACGTTAGACCTTAAAAACCCGCCTATGAAGGACGGCGAGATTGACTATTCACAGGATTTCTTCGGCAAGAGCACTAACCTTACCGTAAGCGGTCAGCTGCAGGGTGAAACACACGCAATGGCTTTCCGTAAAATATACACCTTCGGTCCTACCTTCCGTGCAGAGAATTCAAACACAGCACGTCATGCGGCAGAGTTCTGGATGATAGAGCCGGAGATTGCCTTTGCAGACCTTGAAGACAATATGGCACTGGCTGAAGATATGATTAAATACGTTATAAGCTACTGTCTGGAAAACGTTCCCGAGGAGATGCAGTTTTTCGGCACGTTTGTTGATAAGGGACTGCTGGAACGTCTTGACAGCATAGTAAACAGCGACTTTGCCCACGTAACATATACAGAGGCAGTGGAGCTTTTGAAAAACAGCGGCGAGAAATTTGAATACCCTGTTGAATGGGGTATAGATTTGCAGACGGAGCACGAAAGATATCTTACAGAAAAGCTCCTTAAAAAGCCCGTGTTTGTAACTGACTATCCGAAGGATATCAAGGCATTTTATATGAAGCTTAACGACGATAACAAAACAGTTGCTGCCATGGATTTGCTTGTTCCGGGTGTAGGTGAGATAATCGGCGGCAGCGAAAGAGAAGCAAATTATGACAAGCTTCTTGCACGCATAACTGAGCTGGGTATGGACCCCAAGGATTACGACTGGTATCTGGATTTGCGCAAGTACGGCGGCACACGCCACGCAGGATACGGTCTGGGCTTTGAAAGACTTATTATGTATATTACCGGCATGTCAAACATCCGTGACGTGCTTTCATTCCCGAGAACAGTAAACAACGCAGAATTTTAATGTATCTGCGCACATTTTAACAAAGCAGCAGCCGAAAGAGAATAAACCGAACCACGCTTTTCGAAGGCGGGTTTTCGATTTCAGTTGGGGTAAAGCTGACCAAGGCGGGTTAGCATTTACCCGGAAAGGCTTATAATATGAACAGACTCAAATACGACAAGACAGGGCTTAAATATATCTTATATCTTATTGCTTCTTTTGTAGTGGTATTTATAGCATTCAGCTTCGGTCCCATCGTGGGTACGGCGCTGATTCTCCTGTCACTTTTAACACTTGGCTTCATTTTAAGAGGCGACATCCTTGCAATTATCGCAAGGTATATTTACAACAAAGACCACGGCAAAGGCTTTCTGTGGTTTGAGCGTGCTCTTAAAACAGGCAAGATGCGTCCTATAAACGTTTTGGTGTATGCGTATCTCCTTATCCGTGACGGCGTGCTGGAAAAGAGCGAGCAGCTGATTGTGAAAACTCTGTTTGTGGATAAAGAAAAGCTCACCGACGAGCACGTATCGGGAGCGCATATCAATCTTTCTATTATCAAGTGGAAAAGCGGCGACCTTCACGGTGCTATAGAAGAGATTGAAGAGGTTTATGAAAGCGGCTACCGTTCAACTGTTATGTACGGAACTCTTGGCACATACTACCTTTTAAACGGACAGTATGCCAAGGCTTTGGAGTTTAACAAAGAAGCTCTGGAGTTTAACAGCACAGACAAAATAATCAGGGATAACCTTGCATATAACTATTTCCTTTGCGGAAACATAGGCACAGCTGCTCAGATGTATGAAGAGCTCACCGACGAAAACCCGTCATTTATAGAGCCTTACTATAACTACGGTCTGGTGCTTGAGGCAGAGGGTGATTATGAGGGCGCTATGGATTTTTATGAAAAGGCGCTGACTATAGAGGTTAAATTCCTGTCAACTGTAACACACGAAGCAGTTAAGGAATCCATCGCAAAATTAAAAGATAAGCTTAATGCAGAAAAAGGCGGAGATGCTCAATGAGATGCATCACTGTAAATGCTAACGATGCGGGGCAGCGGCTTGATAAGTTTCTCACCAAGTTTTTGAAGGATTGCCCCCAGAGTATGATATATAAGTGTCTTCGGAAAAAACGTATAAAGCTTAACGGCAAAAAATGCGAGGGTTCAGTTAAGCTCTGTGAGGGTGATTTGCTGCAGCTTTATATAAACGACGAGTTCTTCGGCGAGACTCAGGAGAATTCGTTTATGAAAATCAAGCCGGATATAAACATAGTGTATGAAGACGAAAACATTATGCTTATAAACAAAAAACCGGGTATGATAGTACACGAAGACGATAACGAAAAGTTTAACACTCTTATATCGCATATAAAGGCGTATCTGTATCAGAAGGGGGAGTACGACCCCCAAAACGAACAGAGCTTTGCGCCGGCACTTTGTAACCGTATAGACCGTAACACCGGCGGTATGGTGATTGCGGCGAAAAATGCTGCGGCTCTGCGTGTTATAAACGAAAAGATTAAATCAAGAGAGATAAAAAAATATTATCTCTGTATGGTCAAGGGGCATATTAAACCGCCTGCTGCAACACTTACAGTTTACCTTGAGAAAAACGAAAAGCAGAACAGGGTGTATTTAAGCGACACTCCCAAAGCCGGATATAAAAAGTGCATAACAGCTTACAGAACAGTAGGCACAACGGATATTGCAAGCTATCTTGAAATTGACCTTATAACCGGCAGAACACACCAGATACGTGCGCAGATGGCACATATAGGACATCCACTGGCAGGTGACGGTAAATACGGCACTAATGAATTCAACAAAAAAACCGGTCTTAAGTATCAGGCGCTGTATTCATACAAAACACGGTTTGAGTTTGAAGACGAGAACCTGCTTTCATACTTAAACGGCAAAACCTTTCAGGTGGATAAAAACTCTATCCCCTGGTATAAACAATAATACAGTAATACAGCAACTCAATAACAATAAAGGAGAAGCAACGTGCAAAATACAACAGACAACAAAATGGGTTCAGCAAAAATGTTCCCCCTTATAATGAATATGTCACTTCCGGCTATGTTTTCAATGCTTATACAGGCACTTTACAACGTAGTGGATTCATACTTTGTATCTTTAGTCAGCGAAAACGCTTTAACGGCTGTTTCGCTGGCTTTTCCTATACAGATGCTTATTATAGCCGTAGGCGCAGGTACATCTATCGGTCTTAACTCGCTGATTTCAAGACGTTTAGGTGCAGGCGACAACAAAGCGGCATCATCTGCAGCAACCCACGGTCTTGTGCTGGCTGTGCTTTCCTGGATTGTTTTTGCAATAATAGGAATATTTTTCTCACGCAGTATAATAACCGCCTTCGGCGCAGATGCGGATGTTACCAATATGGCGGTTTCGTATCTTTCAATCGTTTTAACATACTCTATTGGCGTGTTTGTAGAGATTAACCTTGAAAAAACCCTTCAGGCAACCGGCGATATGATATACCCTATGTTTTTTCAGCTTTCCGGCGCAGTTATCAATATTATCTTAGACCCTATCCTTATATTCGGTCTGTTAGGGTTTCCTGCTATGGGTGTAGCAGGCGCTGCTGCTGCAACTGTTTCGGCACAGATAATCTCAATGATTTTTGCACTTACAGTAATCTTTGTTAAAAAGCATCAGGTGCGCATATCCTTAAAGGGCTTCCGCTTTGACGGTAAAACCGTTGCTGAGATTTATAAGGTGGGTGTTCCGTCTATTATAATGCAGTCAATATCTTCTCTGCTCAATATGGCACTTAACGGAATACTTATCACCTTCTCTCAGACTGCCGTTGCTGTGCTGGGCGTGTACTATAAGCTGCAGTCCTTCGTGTTTATGCCGGTGTTCGGGCTTACTCACGGACTTATGCCGATTATGGGCTTTAACTTCGGCGCAAAAAACAAAAAACGTCTTATGGACTGTCTTAAGATTGGTCTTATCATCGCCGCAGTTATTATGTCGGCAGGTATGATTCTTTTCTGGGCAATCCCTCAGCCACTTCTTTCGATATTTAACTCATCAGGCTCTCAGGAGCTTTACAACATAGGCGTTCCGGCACTCAGGACAATCAGCCTTTGCTTTATACCGGCGGCTCTGGGAATAACTTTTTCAACTGTGTTCAGCGCTCTTGGCTTTGGCACAAGGTCGCTTGCCATTTCTCTTATACGTCAGCTGGTGGCTATTTTGCCTATGGCATACATTTTCTCTAAAATCTCGCTTACGGCAGTATGGTACGCATTCCCGCTGGCAGAGGTTTTAGCCTTTGTGATAAGTATTGTGCTGTTTGTAGATTTATACAGAAAAACCATTTCCTTTTTACCGGAGGGGATTAAATGAAAATCCTTATAACACTGGCAAGCCTTGATATCGGCGGTGCCGAAACACACGTGGCAGAGCTTGCATCAGAGCTTTTCCGCAGAGGTCATAATGTGATTGTGGCATCAGGCGGCGGTGTGTATGCCCAGCAGCTTGAGCAGCTTGGCATAAAGCACTACACCCTGCCCCTTACAAGACGAAGCATAAAGGATATGCTCGTGTCAAGGAGAATGCTTAAAAAAATAATCAAATCCGAAAAACCCGACATAGTCCACGCCCACGCACGTATACCGGCGTTTTTGGTGGCGACTTTAGAGGGATGCACCGATTTTGTGTTTGTAACAACTGTGCACGGCGCATTTGATACATCCTTTGTTTTGCGCCATCTTTCAGGCTGGGGCAGAAAAACCTTGGCGGTAAGTGAGGACTTAAAGCAATATCTTCTTGACAATTACAAGGTTTTACCCGAAAACATATATACAAGCATTAACGGTATAAGCACGGAAAAGTTTAATAAAAACATATCCTTTGACGATGTCAGAGAGGAGTTCGGCCTTTCTGACAGCGAAAACAGAATTTGCTATGTAAGCAGACTGTCCGACGGCATCTGCTCCTGTGCATATACACTTATAGAAAAATTCAAATATATAGCCGAAAGGGTGCCGGACGCCGAGCTTATGATAGTAGGTGACGGCGAGCATTTTGAAAGCCTTAAGGAAAAGGCTGAAAAGGTTAATGCAGCACTTGGCAGACGGGGAATAATCTTAACCGGCGGAAGAACTGACGTTAATAAAATAATTGCCGCATCAAAGGTCTGCGTAGGAGTAAGCAGAGCAATCCTTGAGCCTATGGCTATGGAAAGGCTGTGTGTTGTAGCCGGTGATTTCGGGTATATAGGCATTATGAGTCCGGACAAGCTTGAAACAGCCGTAAGCTGTAACTTTACCTGCCGCGGATGTGAAGAGGTTAACGGCGATGTTTTGGCAGACGACGTTATAGCTCTTTTGAATATGAGCGAAGCCGACGCGGCGCCCTTAAAGGAGTTTGCCGGCAAGGTTGTAAGAGAGAGATACTCCATAGATACTATGGTTTCGGATAACGAGAGGATGTACCGTGACGCTCTTAAAGAATACGGAAACGACGCGGCAATTCTCGGTTATTACGGCTATGGCAACTGCGGTGACGATGCGCTTTTAGAGGCAATACTTTCCGATATTGCAAAGCTGCGCCCACACTTTTCGCCTACAGTGCTTTCATATAAGCCACAAGCAACCGTTGAAGATTACGGTGTGAGAGCAGTTAACAGATTCCATTTCTTTAAGATAAACAGCCTGCTTAAAAAAACCAGGCTGTTCATAGCTGGCGGCGGAAGTCTTGTTCAGGATGTAACAAGCACTAAATCGCTGTTTTATTATCTGTTTATGATATCTCTTGCAAAGAGCAAAAACAAACCGGTTATGCTCTATGGTAACGGTATAGGCCCAATAAATAAAAAGCTTAACAGAAAAATAGCCGCCTATGTTTTAAACAAGGCAGATGTTATAACCTTGCGTGATTATGACTCTCTTAAGCTTTTAAATGATATGGGCGTAACAAAGCCAATGATTAAAATCACAGCTGATCCGGCGTTGAGCCTTACCTGTGATGACACATCCTCAGGAGAGAAAATACTTACCAAATACGGCGTGGACGCTTTCACAAAATTTTTCTGTCTTTCGGTACGCAGATGGCGCAATATGGGAAATACTGCCGATGCCTTTGCAGATATATGCGATATGGCATACGAAAAATACGGACTCACCCCCGTTATACTGCCTATGCAGTACTCAAAGGATATTCAGCTTTCTCTTGAGGTGGCGCAGAAAGCAAAATGCAAATGCATTGTCATTAACGAAAGCCTCTGTGCAGAGCAGATACTTTCAGTGCTGAAGCTTTCTGAGTGCGCAGTGGCAGTAAGACTGCATATGCTTATATTCGGCATTCTTTTAGGCAAGCCTGTTCTGGGCGTGGATTATGACCCTAAGGTTTCGTCGTTTCTGCGGTTTGCGGGACAGGATTACTGTTTGTCTGTGGACTGTCTTGCAAAGGGTGCGTATAAGGAGCGGGCAGAGAGCTTTTTTGATAATTACCAAAATATCGCCGCCACACTGGAGCAGCAGCTTGAAAAGTACAAATCGGCGGCTTTTGAAAATGCACAGATAGCTGTGGAGCTGATAGAAAATGAACGATAAAAAAATATCCTGGGTGATACTTTTTATAAGCGCACTGTTTATGGTGCTTATAGTGTATTTGACGTCAATAGAGATTCTGTACCGTGACGATTACTCTTCAAGCAACTTAAATTCCCGTACACTTTCAAGGGAAGCCAATATAATGCGCGGTACCATATACGACCGCAGCGGCGAGGTGCTGGCATACAGCAAAATGGACGGAGACGTGCAGAAAAGGTACTATCCCCATATTGAGCTGTATTCACACGTTATAGGATATTCCTCTAAAACATACGGAAAATCTTTTATAGAAAAAACATATAACGCAGACCTTTTGGGTGATGACACCATTAACGCTGTGTTTAATATAAAGAACGTTTTAAAGGGTAATAAAAGTGAGGGTAACGACCTGCATCTCACCATAGACCACGCCACACAGAAAAGGGCAAGTCAGCTGATGAACAGATACACCGGCGCTCTTGCAGCTGTAAACCCTCAAACCGGCGAGGTGCTTGCTATGGTGAGCAAGCCCGACTTTAATCCTAATGAAACCTATCTTACACGAAGCTGGGCAAGCCTTAACTCCAGTGATAAATCGCCTTTTTTAAACAGAGCCTCAATGGGTCTATATCCGCCCGGCTCAACCTTTAAAATGGTAACCACAGCACTTGCCTTCCAAAAGGGCGTTACCGATACGGTTTTTAAAGATACCGACGGTAAAATCACCATAGAAGGCCATACCATAGCCAATACCAAAAACGCAGCCCTTGGAGAAACGGATATGGAAAAAGCCTTTTTGCGTTCAAGCAACGTGTACTTTGCAAATCTTGGTGCAGGCCTTAATGATTCGGATTTTGAAAATATTGCATCAGCTTTTTTGTTTAATAAAAAAACAGGCTTCGGCTTCCCTTATGCGGTAAGCAGATTCCAGACATCTAAAATGGGCAAAGCCGAACGTGCTGCCACAGCGATTGGTCAGGGGAAAACTCTTGTGTCACCTCTGCATCTTGCTATGATGACCGGTGCAATTGCAAATGGCGGAGTTATGATGAAGCCTTATATAGTGTCAAAGGTAACGGCGCCCGGCGGTACTGCTGTAAAAAGCACAAGCCCGTCAGTGCTTAATAACGCTATTTCAAAGGATGCCGCCGATTACGTTAAAAACCTTATGGTAGAAACCGTTAATCGCGGAACAGGTACAAATGCCCGTATATACGGCATTGATGTAGGCGGAAAAACCGGCACTGCCGAAAACGAAAAAACAGATGAAGATAAAGAAAAAACCCACGCCTTGTTCGTGGCGTTTGCACCGGCGGATAACCCGCAGATAGCAGTGGCGGTAATACTGGAGTATGCCGGCTCAACCGGTGGCTCAATAGCGGCGCCAATAGCAAGAGAGGTTATAAAAACATATCTTAAGTGATGGTCGGCAACTCACTTGAGCAAATACGTCAGTATTATGCCTGCTTCTCTTGACAAACAGTGTAAAGTTTAGTAGAATTAAATTGTCGAAATACAAACTGAATAAGGGGATTTTGTATATGGATACAAAGCTTAAAAAAGGTGCCTTCGGGTACAATTCCAAGGAAGTGGAAGCATATCTTGTGGAGCTTTCCGGTAAGTACCTTGCAGATATTAAAGCCAAGGAAGACGAGATAGCTGCTTTAAAAGAGGAAAACACTCAGCTGTCAAGCAAGATTGACGAGTATGAAAAAGAACGTTTAAGCGTTGCAGATGCTCTTGTAAAGGCGCAGAAGGAAGCAAAGGATATACTCGATGCTGCTGTGGCTGAATCTATCAGAGAAAAAGAGATTATTGAAAAAGAATGCGACGAATACGCAAAGAAGATTGAGCAGGCAAAGAAGACTCTTACATCAATGCGTAAAGATGCCCTTAAGGTTATAGACGATTATAAAGACGCCATTGACGGCTTTGTTAAGTTTGAAAAAGATGATGACGATTGAAGGAAACTGCAAGATAAATCTTGCTCTCAACGTAACGGGGAAACGCAGCGACGGATATCATTCCATAAGGACGATAATGCAGGAGATAACTCTTTGCAACAAAATATCAGTAGATTTTGGCGGAAAAGGTGTGCGCATTTCCTGCAGCGACTGTTCAATACCCAATGACGAAAAAAATATAGCACACAAGGCAGCGACTCTTTTTATGGAGAAAGCCGGCATTACAGATGGTGTAAGTATTCATATTGAAAAACACATACCCACACAGGCAGGTCTTGGCGGCGGCAGTGCAGATGGTGCGGCGGTGCTTAAGTGTTTGAACGAGCACTATGGCAATCCATTGTCACAAAAGGAGCTTCTTGATATAGGCGTGCGCATTGGTGCAGATATCCCCTTTTGTATAATGGGCGGTACTGCGCTTGCAGAGGGTATCGGCGAGATTTTAACACCTATTGAAAGCAAAATAAAAGCCCCGATTCTTATAGTAAAGCCACAGGTGGGTATATCAACACCGGTTGCTTACGGGTGGCTGGATGAATACGGCTTTGAACCCGTTGATACAGATGGTGTGCTCAAGGCCATTAAAACAGGCGACCTTGATATGCTCTGCGCAAGTATGGGTAATGTTTTTGAGTCCGTTGCAATGGCAGAGGCGCCAGAGGTTCTGTCTATAAAAAAAGAGCTTGTTGAAAAAGGTGCAAAAGGAGCTATGATGAGCGGCAGCGAA
>JAZNZL010000060.1:0-1843 GCA_045594925.1 Clostridia bacterium | reverse complement strand
CATCAGAGCTTATGAGTGGTGCTCCTGACTATATTGATGATAAACAGGTTGAAGAGCTTCATATTGCATTAAAGAACGAGGATAAATAAAATTCATAGTTTATTCACAAACGCATGTGCAGATTGTGATATTATGTATAAGACAGTTAAAAATCTGCTTTTTCAATTGGAAGGGAGAAAAACTTATGATTGAAATTAAAAATCTGACAAAATCCTATGGCACCAAAAAAGCCGTTGATAATATCAGCTTTACAGTAAACCGGGGAGAAATACTGGGCTTTCTCGGTCCTAATGGCGCCGGTAAGACAACCACTATGAATATCATCACCGGATACATTTCCGGAACGGACGGCTCTGTAATGGTAGATGGTATGGACGTAGTTGAAAAGCCTATGGAGTGCAGAAGAAAAATCGGATATTTGCCGGAGCAACCGCCTCTTTATATGGATATGACGGTTACTGAATATCTTAATTTTGTATATGAGCTTAAAGGTGCCAAAGAAGAAAGAGAAGAGCATCTTGCTTCTGTAATGGATATGGTTAAGATTACCGATGTTAAGGATCGCATTATAAAGAATCTTTCAAAGGGCTATAAGCAGAGGGTAGGTATTGCTCAGGCGCCTATAGGAAATCCGGAAATACTTATTCTGGATGAGCCGACAGTAGGCCTTGACCCTAAACAGATTATAGAAATCCGTAATGTTATAAAAGAGCTTGGTAAACAGAGAACAGTTATATTAAGCTCACATATTCTTCCTGAAGTAAGCGCAATCTGCGAGCGTGTTATTATTATAAATAAGGGTAAGATTATGGCAATCGATACTCCCGAAAACCTTTCAAAAGCACTTTCAAAAGACAGTAAGCTTATGATAAGGGTAGAGGGCAGCACCGCAGCTATTGAGAGCGCACTTTCCAAGGTGGAGGGTGTTGCGTATGTTGAAGCTCTCGGACAGAAGGAGCCGGGTACTTATGATTATGTTGTAGAAGCAGATGGCGAGGGCGATATCCGTAAGAAGGTCTTTTCGGCACTTGCCGCAGCAGAGCTTCCTATACTTATGTCAAAAACCACAGGTCTTTCTCTGGAAGAAGTATTTATGCAGCTCACATCAACAGAATCAGCTGATGAGATTTTCGAAGAGGCCGAGGAGCAGCCAAAGAAAAAATCGGGCTTTTTTAAAAGATTAAAAAAGGATAAGGCAATAATTGAAGAAGAAACAATAGAAGAGATAACAGAAGAGGAGAGTGAAGAGTAATGAAAGCAATATTTAAAAAAGAGCTGAGAAGCTATTTCTGCTCTCCCATAGGCTATGTATTTATAGCAATCTTTTTCCTTATGGCGGGATTGTTCTTTGCAAGATATAACATTCTCGGAGGTATGGGTAATATAGCCTATGTTTTTTCCAATATGACTATGATATTCCTCTTTTTGACGCCGATTCTGACTATGAGATTGCTGTCTGAAGAGAAAAATTCAAAAACAGACCAGCTGCTCTTTACTGCGCCGGTGAGTATTTTTTCAATAGTTATCGGTAAGCTTCTTGCTGCAGTGGCAGTTCTTGCAATAGCAATGGGCGCTACCCTTTTGTTTGCGATTGTGCTCAGTATATATACAACACCTTCCTGGGGCGTTGTTTTTGGTAACTATATCGGCTTTTGTATAATGGGTGCTACATTTGTTTCAATAGGTCTTTATATATCATCCCTTACAGAAAATCAAATTATTGCTGCGGTATCCACATTTGGAGTGTTGTTTTTGGTGTACCTTATAGAGTGGTTCGGTTCTGCAACAGCGAACGAAACACTTAAAGCAATTATCAGCTGGCTTTCTGTAACGTCTAAATTTA
>JAZNZL010000059.1:0-3400 GCA_045594925.1 Clostridia bacterium | reverse complement strand
TAATATTCAGGGCTATAATGAGCTTATGGAAGCAAATGGCACACCGGAAAAGAAGATGGCACGAATAGTAATAGTTATAGACGAGTTTGCGGATCTTATGATGGTTGCACCGGCAGATGTGGAGAACTATGTTTGCCGCATAGCACAGCTTGCGCGAGCTGCGGGTATGCATCTTGTAATAGCTACTCAAAGACCTGTAGTTAAATTTATCACCGGTAATATTAAAGCAAACGTGCCTTCAAGAATTTCGTTTATGGTGGCAAGTGTGCGTGATTCACAGACTATTCTTGATATGGGCGGAGCAGAAAAGCTTGTAGGAAAAGGCGATATGCTGTATCTTCCTGTTGGCGAGACAAGACCTTCCAGAATGCAGTGTGCATTTGTGTCGGATAGTGAGGTTAAAAAGGTTGTTGCGGCGGTTTCACAGAATGGCCACGCGGAATATAACGAGGATGTAATAGAAAAAATAGAAAAAGAAGAAATCTATAATCCGGACGGAGATGATCCTGGCGATTGTGATGAATTTCTTGCGGAAGCAATTGATATGGCAATCACCGGCGGTTCGATTTCCACATCGCTTTTGCAGAGACGGTTTAAGATAGGCTATAACCGTGCCGGCAGAATAGTAGACCAGATGGAAGAGAGAGGAATTATAAGCGGGCTTGATGGTAATAAACCACGTCAGGTGCTTATATCCCGTGATGAATATAACGAAATGCTTATGAACGGACGTTTCGGAGGAAACAGAGATAATTGATGAACAGGGATAAGTTTTTGCCGGTTTCGGCGGAGGATATGAAAGATCGGGGTATAGAATGCCTGGATTTTGTATTCGTAAGCGGAGATGCTTATGTAGACCATCCAAGCTTTGGCTGTGCCATAATATGCCGATGTCTTGAAGCGTCAGGTTTTACAGTGGGCGTTATAGCTCAGCCTGATTGGCACAGTAAAACTGATTTTATGAGTTTGGGTAAACCGAAGTATGGTTTTCTGGTGTCATCGGGTAATATTGATTCAATGGTAAATCATTATACTGTAAACAAGAAAATCCGCAGTACTGATGTATATTCTCCCGGCGGTAAATCGGGTATGCGGCCTGATAGAGCAGTAATAGTCTACTGTAATCGTATACGCGAGGCATATGGTGACGTTCCCATTATAATCGGTGGGATAGAGGCAAGCTTAAGAAGATTTGCTCATTATGATTACTGGTCAGATTCCGTAAGACGTTCTGTGATATTCGATTCCAGGGCGGATGTTTTGGTTTATGGTATGGGTGAGCGTGCGATAGTTAAGCTTGCAGAAGCGCTCCGTGATGGGTATGAGATAAACGAAACGGATTTTGACGGATGCTGTTATATCCGTAAGGGAATAGATTATGATAAACAGTTCGTTGAATTGCCGTCGTATGAAGAAGTAAAGTCTGATAAGCTCCTGTATGCGAAAGCTACAAAAATAGAGTATGAGGAGCAGGACGCAATAAGAGGAAAGTGCCTTGTGCAAAAACACGGTGACAGGTATCTTGTGCAGAATAAGCCGGCTATGTTTTTAGATGAGGACGAGCTTGATAGCGTGTACGCGCTGCCCTTTGCCAATGACTATCACCCTATGTATAAAGATGCCGACGGCATTCCTGCTCTTGAAGAGGTAAAATTCAGTGTAGCATATAACAGAGGTTGTTTTGGATCCTGTGGTTTTTGCGCATTGGCAGTGCATCAGGGAAGAGTAGTGCAGTCAAGAAGCTGCAAGTCAGTTGTATCGGAAGTAGAGCGTATGACAGAAATGCCCGACTTTAAGGGTAATGTAAACGATATTGGTGGACCAACTGCCAATTTTTCGGCACCGGCTTGCGAAAAACAGCTGAAAAGCGGGACCTGTAAAAACCGTCAGTGCCTGTATCCCACACCTTGTCCTTCGCTTAAGGCGTCCCACGAAAAGTACGCGGATGTTTTGCAAAAGGTAAGTAAAATAAAAGGAGTAAAACGTGTGTTTGTCCGTTCCGGTATAAGGTATGATTACCTTATGCAGGATAAAAACGACAGATTTTTCAAAGAACTGTGTAAAAATTACGTCAGCGGTCAGCTGCGTGTGGCACCTGAACATATAAGCGACAGAGTGCTTGATAAGATGGGTAAACCAAAAAAGGATGTATACGATAAGTTTTGCGAAAAGTTTTATGCAGAGAGCAAAAAAATCGGCAAAAAACAGTATGTGGTACCGTATCTTATGTCAAGCCATCCGGGTAGCAGTCTGGATGATGCTGTAGAGCTGGCGCTTTATATGAAAAGACATAATCTCCATCCGGAGCAGGTTCAGGATTTTTATCCTACGCCGTTTACGAAGTCAACCTGTATGTTTCATACAGGGCTGGATCCGGATACACTAAAGCCTGTTTATGTGCCCAAAACCTTTGAAGAAAAGCAAATGCAAAGAGCACTTTTGCAGTATAGCAAAAAAGAGAACAGGCATCTTGTGGAAAAAGCGCTAAAAAGAGCGCACAGAGAAGATTTAATAGGATATGATAAGGGCTGTTTGATAGCACCATCTGATAAAACAAAGAAGCATAAGGAGGAAAATTATGAAAATACTGGATGGAAAAATGGTGTCAGCAAGAATAAAAGCAGAGCTGGCAAAAGAGGTAGAGACCTTAAAGGCAGAGGGAATATGTCCGGGTCTGGCAGTAATAATCGTAGGTGATAATCCTGCATCAAGGGTATATGTAAATAATAAAAAGAAAATGTGTGCAGAAACGGGTATGTATTCGGAGGAATATGCACTTCCGGCAGAAACCACACAGGAAGAGCTTTTGAAGCTTATAGACACACTTAATAAAAAAAGTGATATTCACGGTATACTTGTTCAGCTTCCATTGCCGAATCATATAGACGAAAAGACCGTAATCGGCGCAATAATTCCTGAAAAGGACGTAGATGCATTTCATCCGGTTAATGTAGGAAAGATTATGATAGGTGATTTCGATTTTCTGCCCTGTACTCCTGCGGGAATAATGGAGCTTATAGCAGAGTCGGGAATTGATTTAGAGGGTAAAAACTGTGTTGTAATCGGCAGAAGTAATATAGTAGGTAAGCCAATGGCGATGCTTCTTTTGCACAAAAACGCAACCGTAACCATTTGCCATTCAAAAACGAAGAATTTAAAGGAAGTATGTAAAACAGCCGATGTGTTGGTTGTGGCAGTAGGCAGAGGCGAGATGGTAAATGAAGAATATGTAAAAGAGGGCGCTGTTGTAATAGATGTAGGTATGAACAGAAACGCTGAGGGTAAGCTTGTAGGCGATGTTGATTTTGCATCTGTTGCGCCACACACATCAGCAATAACACCTGTACCCGGCGGGGTAGGACCAATGACTATTGTAACGCTTATGAAAAACACACTTACA
>JAZNZL010000058.1:0-5060 GCA_045594925.1 Clostridia bacterium | reverse complement strand
GTATACTCTTGATGAAATACGCAAAATCGCAGAAAGCGGCAAAGTTAATGAGCTGATTATTCCTGTAGACAATCTGTTTTCACATCTTGACAAAATAATGCTCAACAAAGACTACACTTCAAAAATTATAAACGGTATGTTTTTAAATGTTCCCCACCCTGACGGCGAATACAGAGTATACTCCTTTGACGGTAAGTTTATCTGCATAGGCAAAGTCTGTGATGGTGTTCTTAAAATAGTTAAAAATTTTTATCATAATCAAGGCACACAGGATTAACCTTTCGTTGCCGAACAATCCGGAGGTGACAACGGTTGGAAATTTTAAATACCCGTAAGTTTAACAAAAAATGCGCCGTTGTTATAGGCAAGTTTGACGGCGTACACAAGGGTCATCAGAAGCTCCTTTCACTGGCTGAAGAAATCTGCCGGAGGGAAGCTATAGCATCTGTGGCATATACTTTTTGCTCGGAAAATGATACAAGCAGGATTATCCCCGATGCAAAAAAGGCGGAGATATTAGCAAGCAGCGGCATTGACGCTCTTTACATACAAAGTCTGGATGAGGCCTTTAAAAACACCTCTCCGGAGCAGTTTGTTGAAATACTTAAAAATGATTTTTCTGCTTCTTATGTAATAGTCGGTTTTAATTTCCGTTTTGGAAAAGACAGATGCGGTAATGCCGATACTATGAAAGAGCTGTGCCGTAAAGCCGGCATAAATGCAATTGTTGCTGAACCGGTGCTTTTTTCAGGCAAGACCATAAGCAGTACAAGAATACGTGCAGAAATTAAAAGCGGCAATATGGAAAACGTACACGCTATGATGGGCAGACGTTTTTCAGTAACTGCTGCGGTTATACAGGGCAAACAGCTTGGCAGGGATATGGGCTTTCCCACAGCCAATATTGAAACCGATGGTATAAGCTTGCTACCCAAGTCCGGCGTATATGCAACCGCTGTGCATATGGGCTCAGCTGTATATGCAGGTGTCACAAACATAGGCACAAATCCTACAGTAGACAATGATGGCAAAACAAAATGCGAAACCCACATTGTAGGCTTTTCCGATGATTTATACGGCAAAGAGATTACAATAGAGTTTCTGCAGTTTTTGCGCGAGGAGGAGCAGTTTGTCAGTATCGGCCATCTGGCAAGTCAGCTTGAGTACGATACAGACAATGCGGTTAAAATTTTCAAAAATATGTTGACAGTTTAAGTATTTTGAATTATAATGAAGAAAATTGAATATTTGGGGAGCTTTTGTGAAAGGCTGAGAGGGAATTAGAATTCCGACCCATTGACCTGATACGGATAATGCCGTCGTAGGAAATATATTGGGAATATTGTATATTTTTAGCGAGTAATCCGTTTGGGTTACTCGTTTTTTATTGAATAAAACACTGCAGAGTTTTATATAAATTTTTCGGAGGTATTTTTATGTCTAAAACCAAAAAACTTACTCTTTGTGCTGTTATGGTGGCACTATCCACCGTTTTGGCATTTGTCTCTAAAGTCATTCCTGCACCCTGGCTTCAGGGCGGCTCTATTACCCTTGCTTCTATGGTTCCGATTATTGTTGCATCTGTTGTAATCGACTACAAATGGGGCTTGCTTGCATCTTTAGTATATTCGCTTATACAGATGATGACAGGCTTCTATCCGCCACCTACACAGACAGTACTCAACTTCATACTCGTTGTATTTTTAGACTATGTGGCAGCTTTCGGCGTGCTTGGTATTGCAGGAGTTTTTTACAAAATGGCAGGTTCTAAAAAATGGGCAATGCCCTTATCTGCTGCTATTGTCACATCATTGAGATATCTGTGTCATATCCTTTCCGGCATACTTATCTGGGGTGTATACGCAGAAGAAGGTCAAAGCGTTCTTGCCTACTCGCTTATATACAACGGCTCTTATATGATTCCGGAAATCATCATATCCACCATTGTAATATCTGCACTTGTGCCGGTTATTGAAAGGCTTAAAACAGCACATTAAAAACAACCGATAAAGCTTATTGTAAAAGAGCGGCCTCAGGCTGCTCTTTTTATTAACAATTTTTCTTATTTGTTAACCTTGCATATTGGCTTAAAATCAGGTATAATGTTATAAGAAAAAATATACACTGGCAGTTTGTTTTTCTATTACTGCCATAAACGGAGAATCATACAATGGAATTATGTCATATCTGCGGTATAAATCCCGCTGTTGTAAAAGTAAAAAATGAACAGGGCGAAGAAAAGCTTTACTGCTTAAGCTGCGCTCTTAAAAACAATATCAAAATAACACCTGAAAACTGCATCGAAAACACCTTTGCAATTCCTATTCCGTCAAATCCGGAGGAGTTTGCAAAGTCTATGGAACAGATGTTTGCATCATTAGGGCTTGACAGTGATGCGGTTGAAGCTATCAATAATATGCCGGTTAATATGGACTTAAACACATTCACCGAGCAGATTCAGGATTTTTTGGGCGGCGGAGAAAATCTGCCTGACGATATTTCTGATAATACAGATACAGACGCGCCTGCCACACCTGACGATAAAGGAAGCAGCAAAAACGGAAAAAGCAAACAACCACGCGGCTTTATATTTGGGTTTGACCCATACAAAATAGGCATTACTCCCGATATGCAACCAAGCTTCGGTCCGGAAAAGCGCTCTGTTTTAGAAAAGTATGCGGTTAATCTTACAAAGCTTGCCGCAGAGGGAATGCTTGAGCCTGTTATAGGGCGTGACGAGGAAATTGCAAGAGTAATAGAGATTTTAAACAGACGCACCAAAAACAATCCCGTGTTAATAGGTGAGCCTGGCGTGGGCAAAACCGCCATTGCAGAGGGTCTTGCTCAAAGAATTATTGAGGGCAGAGTGCCTGAAAAACTATTCGGTATTCAGCTTTACCAGATTGACCTTACATCACTTATAAGCGGTACACAGTTTCGGGGACAGTTTGAAGCACGTATGGAACGTCTTGTAAAGGAATGTGCAGAAAATCCTGATATTGTTCTGGTTATGGACGAGATTCATTCTCTGGCATCACTGGGCGCATCGGAGGGTTCCCCCGGAGCAGGCAACATATTAAAGCCGGCTCTCTCCAGAGGTGAAATACAGATTATCGGCACAACGACTGCCGATGAATACAGGCAGCACATTGAAAAAGACGCCGCTCTGGAAAGACGTTTTCAGCCGGTTTTGATAGAAGAGCCTTCCAGAGAGGAAACTATTGAAATTCTTAAAGGGCTGTCTCCTCTTTACAGTGATTTTCACAATATCACCATTGACGATGAAGCAATAAAAGCGGCTGTGGATTTATCTGAAAAATATATAACAGACCGTTTTCAGCCGGACAATGCTTTAGATGTTTTAGACGAGGCGGCATCTGCTGTAAACGCCAAAGACCCCAACCTTGAGAAGATACGTGTTCTTTATAAAGAAGACGACGAGCTTTCGGAAAAAATCAAGGCTATGGAAGATGACGGCGGTCATATAAAAAGCGAGGAGCTTTATGAGGAGCACGCAAACATTGTTGCCAGACGATGCAGAATAAGTCAGACTGTGAGCGAGTATCACGATGAGCAGAAAAGAACGCTTTTAACTGCCGACCATATTGCAGAGGTGATTTCAAAAAGAACGGGAATCCCCGCCAAGAGCATATCGGAGTCAGACAGAGAAAAGCTTTTGAATTTAGAAGAACGTATTCACCAGCGCATAATCGGTCAGGACGAGGCGGTACGTGGTGTTGCAGAGGCTATACGCAGAAGAAGAGCATTTAAAATGTCAGCAAAGCGTCCGGCGTCGTGTATATTCGTAGGTCCTACAGGTGTGGGCAAAACTGAGCTTGTAAAGGCGCTTGCTGAAAAGCTTTTTGATGACGAAAGCCTATACATCCGTCTGGATATGAGCGAGTATATGGAAAAGGAAGCTGTTTCAAAGCTTATAGGTGCGCCTCCCGGATACATCGGATACGAAGAAGGCGGTCAGCTTACCGAAAAGGTACGCTTAAAGCCATACTCTGTTATTCTTTTAGACGAAATAGAAAAGGCTCATCCTGACGTGTTCAATATATTACTTCAGATTTTAGACGACGGCAGATTAACTGACAGTCAGGGAACGGTTGTGAATTTTGAAAACACTATAATTATTATGACATCAAACGCAGGCACAAAATCTGCTACTGCAGGCTTCGGCGAAGCTGCGCAAGGTAAAATAAGCTCAGGTGTGGATGCATCGCTGAAAGAGATTTTCCGTCCTGAATTTTTAAACCGTGTGGACAAAATAGTGGAGTTTAAATCTCTCACACAAGAGGAGCTTTTGCTTATTGCAGACCTTATGCTTTGCGATATTACTGATGAGCTGAATGCCATAGGAGCGTCCTTTGAAATTACAGACGCTGCCAAAAAAGCCATTGTGAAAAACGGATACGTTTTCAAATACGGCGCACGTCCTATGCGCAGAACCATTCAGGACTTTATTGAAAACCCCATTGCCGAGCTTATTATTAAAGGCGATGTGTTCTCCGGTAAGACTGTTAAAGCAGATGCCAATGAAGACGGCACAATAAATATTACTGTGTGCTGATGTCAGGTTTGACAATACTGACATAAAATGATAAAATTATATAAATATCATCCATTAAAATTTCAGGGGGGATTACCGTGTCGGATAATACTTTGAAAACTATTTTAGTAGTTGAAGACGAAAAACCGATTGCAGAGATTTTAAAGGTTAACTTAATTAAAAATGGTTACAACGTTTTAACTGCTTTTGACGGTGAAGAGGCTATTAACATAGCTACCACTGCTGAGCCTGACCTTATTTTACTTGATGTGATGCTTCCTAAAGCAGACGGCTTTACTGTTTGCAAGAAGCTTCGCAAAACTATGTCTACACCTATCATTATGCTTACTGCCCGTGCAGAAGAGGTTGACAAGGTGCTGGGATTAGAGCTTGGCGCTGATGACTATATGACAAAGCCCTTCAGCCTTCGCGAGCTTATGGCAAGGGTTAAGGCTAACCTTCGCCGTACAGCTGTTATAACTGCAGATTCCACCAACGAGCCTTT
>JAZNZL010000057.1:0-2366 GCA_045594925.1 Clostridia bacterium | reverse complement strand
GCAACCTTAATAGTTACACCGCTTTACGCTTAACAACTGTCCTTTAGAGTACGCCTCTAAACTTGTCGTTTTTTTAATACGCCTGATGCGATTCGAACGCACGACCTCCAGAGTCGGAGTCTGACACTCTATCCAGCTGAGCTACAGGCGCATACATAATACATATATAAATATTACATTTATTTATGCTTTATTATACACAAAAGCTATTTTTATGTCAAGAACACTAAGACGGGTTCTACAAATAACATTAGTATTGTTTTTTTTAAGATAATGGTATAATATAGATATATCAAGCAAGCTCCACAAAAAACGAAAGGAGGCTTATTATGAAAGCTGTGGCTATAATCTGCGAATACAATCCTTTTCACAACGGGCACAAGTATCAGCTTGAAAAAGCAAAGGACGTTTCCGGTTGCGATGCTGCTGTATGCATAATGAGTGGTTCCTTTGTTCAGCGTGGTGATATTGCGGTATTTGACAAATGGTCAAGAGCAGAAGCTGCATTGAAAAATGGTGCAGACCTTGTTATAGAGCTACCTGTATGGTACGTTCTGCAATCAGCCGATATGTTTGCCAAGGGCGCCATTGAAATACTTTCAAAAGCCCATCTTGCGGGTGCTTTAAGCTTCGGCAGTGAATCTGCCGATACAGCTGCGCTTTTAAAATGCGGACAGATACTGGCAAACGAGAGTGATGTTTTCAAGGACAATATAGAAAAACTGATGGCTGACGGAATGGGATATCCCGCTGCATTAAGAGAATGCATAGCAGGTGTTTATCCGGAATTAAAAGAAATAACTGAAAATCCCAACGATATGCTTGGAGCAAGTTATATATCCGCTATGATTAAAGCGGGTACAGCGCTTGACATCATACCAGTTAAGCGCAAGTGTGCACCACACGACAGCACGCAGGCAAGTGGCGTGTATGCATCATCTTCCGGCATAAGAAGCTTTATGGCTTCAAATAAAGATGCATCTCACCTTACACCTATGGACTTATCATCAACCGGATACAGCCTCCAAAACATAGAAAGCTTTATTCTCGGGTTTTTACGCACCTGTCCGGAGGAGGTAATAGCCAACCTGCCGGGAACAGAGACCGGTTTTGAAAAACGTCTTATCAGTGCTGCACATAAAAGCACCTGCCTGGAAGAGCTTTTTGAGCTTTCAGTGAGCAGAAGATACTCTTTAAGCAGGGTAAGACGCACAATATTGGCTTCTGTTCTTGGGCTGAAAAAAGATATGGTTTCAGACTATATCCGTATACTTGGAATGACCGACAAAGGCGCACAGCTTTTAAAATCTGCAAAAAGCAAAAGCCAGCTTGAATTTGTAACCAAAACTGCCGATTTTAATCCCGCAGAAAATTCTGTATTCCAATACGACATTCTGGCAACTGACATCGCTTATTTAGCCTGCAACAATCAGGATTTACGTAAATCGGGTATGGATTTTTACAAATCACCGGTAAAAATTTGAGTTTTTAGAAAAAAGTACTTGCAAATTCTATTTATGTGTGATAACATACAATTAAGATAACATTTTAAGTGAGGAGTGGGTTGACAAACCCACTCTTTTCTATGTTTTTAGGAGTGATGTGATGAAAAAAACCAACGTTTGCGACGCAGTGTGCGAAATCGTAACGCCTATTGCCGAAAAAAACGGCTGCGAGATTTACGACATTGAGTTCAAGAAGGAAGGCAGTGAGTATTTTCTGCGCATTTACATTGACGCAAAGATTAAAGACCGCAGCGCTTCCCTTGACGAGTGCGAAGCAATATCAAGAGAGCTTTCGGAGGCTCTTGACAAAGCCGACCCTATAGAGCAGGCGTATATGCTGGAGGTTTCCACACCGGGCATTGACAGGCATCTTAAAACAGATGCTCATTTTAAAAGATACATCGGCAGCAAGGTGGACATCGGCTTATACAAGGCTTTAAACGGTTCTAAACGCATCACCGCAGTTTTAAAAGATTTTGAAAATGGTGTAATCACCGCAGAAACGCCTGACGGAGATTTTCAGATAAATCTGTCTGAGACCACTTCCGTAAGGCTCAGTTTGGAAGGTATATTCTGATATTAAAATTTATTTACAGGAGTGATTTGGAAAATGGGAAAATTAAATGCTGAATTTATGCGTGCGTTAAACGACATCGCAGAACAGAAAGGTATTGACAAAGAGATTGTTCTCGAAGCACTTGAGGCAGGTCTGGTATCTGCTTACAAGAAAAACTACAACACCTCAAGCGAAAACTTCAAGGTTGATTTAAACAGAAAAACAGGTGACATCAAAGTATACATTCAGAAGGAAGTTTTGGAATCTGACGACGATATCGAGGACGATATGCTTCAGATTAGCCT
>JAZNZL010000056.1:0-8582 GCA_045594925.1 Clostridia bacterium | reverse complement strand
GCATCAAGCTCCATACCGTTACCGGTAGCTGTAGCAACGGTTGCAAAGGATGCTGCCCAGAATATTGCCGCGATACCGGTGGATATGCCTGCTATTGTATAGGCTATGATTTTATACTTATCGGTATTTATACCTGAAAGGCGGGTGGCTTCTTCATTACTGCCGATGGAAAGTATGTATCTGCCGATCTTACACTTATACATAAGATACATACAAACAACCGCAAAAGCCACTACCCATATAAGACCTACAGGAATACCGTTGAAGTTTGAAAACACTTTGTTAAACCAGGTGCCGCTGGGGAAGAATATATTGGGGATTGAAACGATGATAGCACTTAAGCCTCTGCCGAACATCATAGTACCCAGTGTAGCTATAAAAGCAGGGATTTTAAGCTTTGCAACAAGCAAGCCGTTGATATATCCAACCAAAGCGCCTATTGCTATCATAACAGGAATTGTATAGCCTAAGGGCATACCTGCCATATAGAGCTTACCTGCAATAACTGCCGCCGCAATACAGGTGGTACCGATTGAAAGGTCGATTCCGCCGGTGGCTATAACAAAGGTTACACCAAGCCCCATAATAGCATAGGGTGCCAATGACTGCGCCATACTTACAATATTGAATCTGCTCAAAAAGTTGGGGTTCAGTGCAGCAAAAATCAAAACGAGAACCGCAAGGGCTATTATGATGATAAAATTCTGCTTACCCTTGGCAATTATAGATTTTACGGCATTTTTACCGATGCCTGAAAAACTTTTCTTTTCCATAACATTATTCCTCTCTCATTGTGGCGTATGCCATAATTTTTTCCTGAGTTGCCTCTGCAATATCAAGAGTGCCTGTTATACGGCCCTCGCACATTACAACAACTCTGTCGCTGAGTCTTTGTATTTCGGCAAGCTCGGATGAAATCATTATAATTGATTTTCCCTCTGCTGCAAGCTCTTCCATAAGAGTATACATTTCACTCTTTGCACCGATATCGATACCTCTTGTGGGCTCGTCAAATATAAATATATCAGAGTCTTTCAAAAGCCATCTTGCAATAATTACCTTCTGCTGATTTCCGCCGGATAAGTTTCTTAAAAGCTGCTTCATTGACGGAGTTTTAGTTTTAAGCTTTTCGTTTTCCTTACGGGCATCCTCTTCAATTCTGCCATCATTTATCCAGCCCGCTTTGATATAATCGTCAAGGTTGCTCAATACCGAATTTTCCGCAACGGATTTATCAAGCAGCAAGCCGTACCTCTTTCTGTCTTCGGAAAGGTAGCATATACCATTTTTAACCGCCTGCTCGGGAGTTTTGATATCTGCCTTTTTGCCGTTTATGTAAATTTCGCCGCTGTCATAGCCGTCTGCTCCGTACACAGCACGGGCAACCTCTGTTCTTCCCGAGCCCATAAGCCCTGAAAAACCAAGTATCTCACCCTTGCGCAGCTTAAAGCTTACATCCTTAATATCCTTACCTCTGTTAAGGTTTCTAACCTCAAGGACGGTTTCTGCATCCTCAGGCACGTTGCTCTTTTCTTTTTTATCGCCAAAAACAACTCTGCCCACCATCATCTTAACTATTTCGTCCTTGGTGGTGTCTTTGGTTATAAGTGTTCCTACGTACTCGCCATCACGCATAACGGTAATACGGTCTGATATTCTGTTAATCTCATCCATTCGGTGAGATATATAAATCATACCTATTCCCTTTTCACGCAAATCATTCATAATCTTAAAAAGCTCTTCAACCTCAACCTGTGTAAGCGCGGCTGTAGGCTCATCAAGAACTAAGATTTTAGAATTCCTTGATATGGCTTTGGCAATCTCCACCATCTGCTGTTTACCAACAGTAAGCGTGCCAAGCACCACAGACGGATCTATCTTAACGCCTATTCTGTCAAACAGCTCCTGTGCATCCTTTTCCATCTTCTTATCGTCAATATACACGCCTTTTTTCATAGGCTCTCTGCCGATATAAATGTTTTGAGCCACCGTAAGGTGGTTCATCATGTTAAGCTCCTGATGTATAATGCTTATGCCCGCATCCTGTGATTCTTTAATATTTGCAAAATCCACCTTGCTGCCGAAAAGCTCAATCTCGCCGCCGTCTTTTTTATGTATTCCGCAAAGCACCTTCATAAGTGTAGATTTACCTGCGCCGTTTTCACCCATAAGCGCGTGTACTTCGCCTTTTTGCAGCTCAAAATCTACCGATTTAAGTGCGTGAACGCCGGAAAATCGTTTGTCGATGGACCGCATCTGAAGAATTGTCTCGCCCATATACTCTCTCCGTTCTTTGATTATTTGGGGATATGTTAAAATATTATCAGTGTTTAGTATATTGTAACACAGCTGTAACATTACGTCAATAGTCTTTTGTAAAATATTCATAAAATGACGAAAAATATTTAGGATTTTTATGTAAAATTAACTAAAATATGGCGGATTTTCTGCTGTGGTGCTGCTTTTCTCTGTAAAATATAACCACCAAAAACAAAAGCCGGATGCCCCAAAGCATCCGGCTGTTTATTTTACTTTTTTGCGTATTCCACAAGCTCACCTATAAGGGCTTTATCAGAGAAATCTCCGTCTGCGTCACAAAGCTTAATAAGCAGCTTTTCCATCTCGGTAGGATTGGGCTTGTCGCTCATAAGCTTTTTAAGGGCTTTTATGGCGCCTCTGTGCACAAGCGAAAGCTCCGAAACAACCATCTTGCCCGGATAGTTAAACATCTTAACCCTTGAATATGTTCCGTTTTTAAAGTTTTTGTCCACCACAAGCTTATCGTAATAATCTCTGCAATCGGGCGGGGTTAGTCCGGTGGTGTATACTATAAGCTTTTTGCCATCAAGCTTATCGAAATTTTTCGTTATAAGCGTTATGCCCGCAATTACCTCCGCATAAAGACCGCCGCCATAGATAATCGTGTCATAGGCGAGCAAATCGTCTATCTTTACATCTTTAGCATCAAACGCCTCACAGCCCAGCGCCTCGGCAATCCATCTGCCATAGCTTTCTGTGGAGCCGTATTTTGATTTGTATACAACTATAGCGTTCATACTATATCTCCTTTACTGCTGCACGTTTTGAGTTATAATTCTTTTATGCTCTTTTTCTGCTTATTATGTATACATATAAAAGCTATAACGCCCAAAGCGGGGAATATTGCTCCTGAAAGCATACCAAACCTTAAGGCAAGCTGTTCTGCAACCATATTGAGATTTTGCGCCATATGGCGTATAAATGGCATATTTATAAGGCTGTCAGTAACCATTCCCACCATTTCAGGAACCAATGCTGCACCAAGGTCTCCGCCGGCAGCCATCATAGCGTATATAAACACTCCGCTTTGGGGAAAAGAATCCGCCGCAACCACTAATGTTCCCGGCCACAGCATCGCGGTAAACAGTCCTGTAAAAGCCACCGCCCCAATCCCTATAAAAGGATTATCCGAAACGGCTGCCACTATATAACATATAGTTGCTCCCGCAGAGCCGGCGATAAGAACGTTTAATATGTTTTTTCCTTTTTTGGCATATATACTTCGGCAAAGTCCGAGCATTATGGCAAACATAGCCACACCGCAAACATCGCCGTATATTTTTGGTATGCCAAAGCCTTGCTCAAGATACCCCGACGCCCATTGAGACATAGTACATTCAGCTGCACCGCCGAGGAAAATCGCGCCTATAAAAAGCCACAGGGTAGGGTTTTTTAAAAACGAAGCCGCACCTGATGCTTTCTCTGGCGTTTCCAAAGGCGGAATTTGAGCCTTTGAAAACAGTACAATCGCCGTAGCCGGCACAATAGCAAACAGCAGAACAAGTATATACCATAATTCGCCGCCAAAGGCAAGCAAAAACAAAGTGCTAAGTACCACAACCGGTACAACGCCCCAGGCATATACAGAATGCAGCGCACTCATCTCCCGTTCCGGATTTTCTGATGGAATTGCCGCTATAACGGGGCTTATAAGCACTTCAGAAAAGCCTGCAGAGGCAGAGAAAATCACTGTTCCGAGCACAAGACCCGGATAAACCGCATCGGGAAAGACCAAAGGCCACAACGCATAAATTATAAGTCCAAAAACTGCAATAACGGGAGTGAATTTAACTGTTTTCGGCATATTAAACCGATGAGAAAAGAACGATATTGCCAAATCCACAGCCAACTGAGTAAAAAAGTTAATAAACATAAACAGTCCCAGCTGGGTATATGACAACCCGTAAAGACTGCGGAATGTAAGGAATAAAATAGGCGGAAGATTTGATACAACAGACATTGTCATACTGGTCATATAACAAGCATATTTTAATCGTTTGTGGCTTTTTTCCATAGCACTTCTCTCCTTATGTAAAATTCCCATTTTCAGTGGTGTTCGCTATCCCTTATCCACTCTTCACTATTCACTATTCACTTACCTAACAGGAGTTCGACTCCCTATCAGGCGGGGAGAGTCCTGTTGCTTCGCACCAGCCTGCTTGTCGACCGTGCCTCTCGGCACAGTACCCGACCGCGCACCACTCACTGAATAAATATGCCACTGGCATATTTATCTTTACGTTCGTGCCTAACAGGAGTTCGACTCCCAATTAGACATATAACCGAAAACACAGTACAACGTACTGTGTCTTCGGTTATGGAGGCGGGGAGAGTCGAACTCCCGTCCGAAACGCCATCCGCATCAGGTACTACGGGCGTAGTCTGTGTTAAATAACCGTTTTAATCCAACCCAGACAAAACATATTAAAACGGTTTGTCCCTACTCCGTGACGGCTTCCGGGACTGAGAAATCCGTTCACGTTCACCGCTGTCTGACGCCCAAGCCTAAGCCGCGGTACTCAAAGGGTGGACGGCTGCCTCTAATTAGGCAGCGTAAGCTACGTTATTGTTAGCTTTTATATTTAAGTTTGGAGTTTTTGAAGCGGTCTCCGCCGCTGCCCGCACCCGAAACTTCCGACACCTCGTCGAAACCATTACGCCCCCGTAGGAAATGTATATATTATTATATACAAGTGCAAATAAAAGTATACATTTATCACCTTGGTTTGTCAAGTGAGATTATTTGCCTTTTATCATATTTAGAACAAGAATTTAATATAATTATACAAATTAGACAAGGGGTTGATTTTTTGGTAAGTTTTTCTTCGGCTGTTGGATACATTCTGGGTCTGCTTATTCTTTTTGTTATAACAAAAATATTTTTTAAACCGCTGAAATTTCTTGTAAAGCTTTTAGCCAATAGTATTATAGGCGCTTTTTTGCTGTTCCTTATAAATAAGCTCCATTTGCTTTTTGGCATCTACATAGGAATAAACCCCATCACAGCTCTTGTGACGGGGTTATTGGGTATTCCGGGTGTTTGTCTGCTTTTGCTATTGCAGATTATATTTTAATTATTCAGGCTTTATAATGTCTGTTCCCATATACGGACGAAGCACCTCAGGTACTGTTACACTGCCGTCGGCGTTCTGGTAGTTTTCTAAAATTGCCGCAACCGTTCTGCCGATTGCCACGCCGCTGCCGTTTAATGTGTGCACAAACTGTGCCTTGTCTGTGGGGGATTTTTTGAATTTAATATTGGCACGTCTTGCCTGGAAATCTTCGAAGTTTGAGCAGGATGAGATTTCCACATATCTGTTGTAGCTGGGCATCCAAACCTCAATATCGTACTTCTTGGCAGCTGTAAAGCCAAGGTCGCCTACGCAGATGCGTACAACTCTGTAGGGAAGACCAAGCAGCTGAAGAACCTTTTCAGCGTCTTTGGTAAGGGATTCAAGCTCTTCGTATGAGTTTTCGGGGTCTGCAAACTTAACAAGCTCAACCTTGTTGAACTGGTGCTGACGGATAAGACCGCGTGTGTCCTTGCCGGCGGAGCCTGCCTCTGCTCTGAAGCAAGCAGAATATGCGGCATACTTGATGGGGAGCTTATCTGCAGTTAAGATTTCGTCACGGTGCATATTTGTAACGGGCACCTCTGCTGTGGGGATAAGGAAGTAGTCGTTGTTTGTTTTAAATGCGTCTTCCTCAAACTTGGGCAGCTGACCTGTGCCTGTCATAGAACGGCGATGTACCATATACGGAGGGAAAATCTCGGTATATCCGTTTTCTGTATGTGTATTAAGATAGAAGTTGATTACGCTTCTTTCAAGACGTGAGCCGAGTCCCTTGTAGAAGGTAAAGCGTGTACCGGTAACCTTTGCAGCTGTTGCAGCGTCTAAAATATCAAGGTCAGCACCGATATCCCAGTGTGCCTTTGCTTCAAAATCAAACTGCTTAGGCTCGCCCCAACGGCGGATTTCCACGTTGTCCTCGTCAGTGTCCCCATCGGGAACTTCTGCATTGGGGATATTGGGGATAGACAGCATCTTTATATTAAACTCCTCATCAACCTGACGGAGCTTTTCGTCGTATTCTTTGATTTTCTCGGAGATTTCTTTCATTTCCTTAAAAATCTCTGTGGTGTCCTTGCCCTCTTTTTTCATAGCAGGTATCTGCTTGCTAACCTCGTTCTGGCGGCTTTTAAGCTTTTCTGCCTCAAAAAGAAGCTCTCTCCTTTTTGCATCAATTGCCAGAACGCCGTCGATATCAACATCTTCTTTTCTTCTGGCAAGGGCTGCCTTTACGTTTTCTGTGTCTTCGCGAAGTCTTTTAATGTCTAACATTTTTGATTCTTCCTTTCGGTTTATAATTTTATTTCATTATCCTATTATATATATACAGCTGCGGCTGTGTAAGCTTGGACGGGTCAAGGTCTGCCAGCATTGAACGGGCGCCTTTACGGTTGCCCAAGTCATACTCTCTAAGCGCAGAGGCAAGATTATTAAAAACGTCTATCCGGCTGTTCATTTCGTGCATCTGTTCGTTTGTGGTTTCTGCTGCTTCTTTTAGCTCGTCGTTTTCTTTTTTCAGCGCATCCTTTTCCTGCAGCAGCTGCATATTGGTCTGGGAAAGCTCTGCAACGCTTTTTTGCATTCCGGCTTTTGCCGTTTCGTGAGTTTCAAGCTCTTTCTCGTAATTTTGCTGGGTGAGTCCTGCAAACAGAATCAATATAAGAGCAACTGAAAAAAGTATACTTGTGTAAAGCCATAAAAATTTTGTGTTATTTTTCATATATACAGCACTTCCCTTTTATTTGATGTTCCACGGGGAACATTTTTTGTTGTTTTTTGTGTTTACTGTATTTGTGGTCCAAAATCAATTTTAACAAAAAATGTAGTTTTGATGTAAATTCGCATTGGTTTTCCAAAAAACACGCCTTAAAACGCAATTTCAAAGGTAGTTTTTTCGTCAAACTTCGAGCAATTTTACAATTCTTTCCAAATCTTCCAGTCCGTAATACTCTATTTCTATTTTGCCTTTGTTTTTGCTGCCGGAGATTTTTACCTTGGTGGAAAGCCTTTCTGTAACCTTATCCTGCAAAGCCTTAAATGCAAGAACAGTATTTAAATCCTGTTTTTTCTTTTTTCCGCTTTTTTCAGGTTTGGGGGAATTGCTTATGTACTCCTCAAGCTGACGTACACTTAACTGCTCCTTCACGCATTTTTCTGCAAGGTCAATCTGCTTCTCGCTGTTGTCGCAGGCTACCAAAACCTTTGCGTGACCGAATGAAAGCTCTTTCTTTTCTATAAAGCCTATAACTCTTTCCGGTAAAGAAAGAATACGCACGCTGTTGGCAATAGATGAACGGCTTTTGCCAAGCTTTTGAGCAATCTGCTCCTGAGTCATAGAGAATTCGCTCATCAGACGTTTGTAGCCTTTGGCTTCCTCAATGGGATTTAAATCCTCTCTCTGCAGATTTTCTATTAAAGAAATGGCATAAAGCTCGCTGTTTTCTGCATCACGGACTATCGCCGGAATGGTTGTTTTGCCCGCAAGCTTTGATGCTCGCCATCTGCGTTCTCCGGCGATTATGCGATAAAAGCCGTTGCCGCTTTTTGTTACTATTATAGGGGTTATAACTCCGTGCTCCTTTATAGAAGCTGCAAGCTCTGCAAGCTTTGCCTCGTCAAAGGCGTCTCTCGGCTGGTTTTTGTCAGGCTCTACCATTGATATTTTAAGCTCCGAAACAACCTCGCCGGATTGTGCTGTGTTTACGTTTTCCAAAACAGCCTCATTGTGTGAGAAAAAGGCGTCAAGCCCTTTTCCAAGTCCTTTTCTTGCCATATAATCACCTCTTTACTTATTTGCCTTTATAACCTCATCTGCAAAGTCCATATAGCTTTCTGTTCCCTTGCAGTGCTTGTCATAAACATTTATAGGCTCGCCAAAACTCGGAGCCTCGCTTATACGTACATTTCGCGGTATAACAGTTGCATAGACCTTGTTGGGATAATACTTTTTAACCTCGTCTGCCACCTGAATTGAAAGATTTGTGCGCGTATCAAACATAGTCAGCAGCACGCCCTCAATCTCAATACCGGTATTAAGCGCTTTTTTAACGTTGCGGATTGTTCCCATCAGCTGACTTAACCCCTCCAGAGCATAATACTCGCACTGAATGGGAATCAGCACAGAATCTGCGCAAACAAATGAATTCAGCGTAACCAGTCCCAAAGACGGCGGACAGTCTATAATTATAAAGT
>JAZNZL010000055.1:0-2355 GCA_045594925.1 Clostridia bacterium | reverse complement strand
AAGCCTTGGATATAATATGGGAAAGCTTTTTAGGCTCAAAAAAGAGGATACGCACATTATTGTTATGGCTGGTATGAGCAGTGTGTTTTCTGCACTGTTTGGAACACCGGTAACAGCTGCTGTTTTTTCTCTTGAGGTAGTAAATGTAGGAACAATTCACTGTGCCGGTATGATACCCTGTATAATTTCATCTGCAGTAGCATATAAAATTTCGCAAATATGCGGTCTTGCACCCGTAAGATTTCAAATATACGCACCGGATTCATTTTCATTAAATATCTTTGCTAAGGTAATGCTTTTGGCAGTTCTCTGTGCGTTGGTCAGTATTTTGTTCTGTGTGGCAGTAAGACAGTGCAGTGAACATATGAAAAAGTTTTTTCATAACACATATTTGCGTGCCTTTGCAGGAGGCGCAATAATTGTTCTTTTGACGCTTGTTATAGGAACATACGAATATAATGGCGCGGGTATGGAAATTATTGAAAAAGCGATGTCGGGCAGCGCGCGCCCCGAAGCATTTGCACTGAAAATAATCTTCACTGCATTAACAGTGGCGTCAGGATATAAAGGCGGAGAAATAGTACCTGCGTTTTTTGTAGGAGCAACTTTTGGTAATTTGACAGGAACTTTGCTGGGACTGAATCCGGGCTTTGCGGCAGCAATAGGGTTCGTAGGCGTGTTTTGTGGAGTCGTAAACTGCCCGCTGGCATCGATAATTTTAGCGGCAGAGGTGTTTGGCGTTGAGGGTATTCTGTATTTTGCGCTTTTAAGTAGTGTTTGTTATATGCTTTCAGGAAACTTTAGTCTTTATAAAAGTCAAAAGATTGTATACTCTAAAATCACTGATGATTTCATTGATGAATATACTGTGTAACCCTTAAGTGAACAGTACAAAATTCGTCAAAAAAGCTTGACAACACTATGTAATAGTGATATCATATACTTACCTTGGTATAGGAGATGAACACAAATGCGTTTTTCAATGTTTTCAGCTAAACATTCACGTAAAAGCACGTCTTTTGATGCGTGTTCATCTTGTGATGCAACCGATAGCACTGCTACGACTGCCGACTGTATTTCAGACACTGTTTTTTCAGTGTCTGTTTTTATGTGTATTATTATGTGCCTGATTTGTCTTGGTATTATAAGACTAATTGATTTGATATTTGTCAGCGTCACGCTGTATTTGGTATGTGCATCTTTTAAAAAGCAAAACGTACAATTTTTTAAATAAATTTAATCTTAAGTTGTTAAATTTTACGGTTTTGCTTTTCCGCAGGGCCGTTTTTATTTTAAAATCTAATTGGAGAGTAGGAGAATAAAAAATGGAAATTAAAATCACAAAAACAACCACACCAAAGGCAATAGCCACAGAAAATCTTGGCTTTGGAAAAATTTTTACCGACCATATGTTTATTGCAGATTACTCAAGGGATAAGGGTTGGTATAATGCAAGGATAGTACCATTTGGAAACTTAAGTATGCATCCGGCTGCTACAGTGTTCCATTATGGCGCTGAAATTTTCGAGGGTATGAAAGCCTATAGAAGAGCAGACGGAAAGGTACAGCTCTTCAGACCTATAGAAAACGTAAGAAGAATGAATAATTCCGCTGAACGTTTAAGACTCCCACAAATGCCGGAAGAGGATATGCTTCAGGCAATTATGAAGCTTGTAAAAGTTGAAGAAGCTTGGGTTCCGAAAAAAGAGGGCGAATCACTTTACATAAGACCGTTCCTTTTTGGTAATGATGAACATTTGGGCGTACACTCAATCGTGAATGCTACATTTGTGATTATTGCTTCACCAAGCGGTAGCTATTATGCAGAGGGTATAAATCCTGTTAAAATTATGATAGAGCAGGACGATGTCCGCGCTGTAAGAGGCGGTACAGGTTTTGCTAAATGTGGCGGTAACTACGCTGCTGCAAACAGAGCCGGCGAAAAAGCAGAACAGCTTGGATATACTCAGGTTTTGTGGCTTGATGGTGTAGAGCGTAAATATATCGAAGAAGTTGGCGCCATGAATGTAATGTTCAAGATAGATGATGAAATTGTAACACCTGCATTAACCGGTTCAATTCTGCCCGGTATCACAAGAAAATCTTGTATAGAAGTTTTAAGAAACGAAGGATATAATGTCAGCGAACGATTGCTTTCAGTTGATGAGCTTATTGAGGCACTTGAAAACGGAAAACTTAAAGAAGCGTGGGGCTGCGGTACTGCAGCAGTAGTATCACCGATAGGTCAGCTTAATTATAACGGTAAAACATACGTTATCAATAATAATGAAATCGGTGATGTAACACAGAAGCTTTACGATAAGCTCACTGGTATTCAGTGGGGAAAAATTGAGG
>JAZNZL010000054.1:0-5411 GCA_045594925.1 Clostridia bacterium | reverse complement strand
ACAACAAAAACACCGCTGATATCAGCGGTGTTTTTGTTGTGTCAATTTTTCTTTAGTCCACAGGCACAGGTGCCGGTGTATGAGGCGTTAACTCTGCCGCAGGAGCATTTCCAGCCACCGTGAGACAATCTTTCCTCATCGCGTTCTGCCTGCATATAATTGTTGTATGAGCTGTCGTATGTATAACAGTCAGGCTTTGTGAGGGCAACAGCCATTGCAAACACACCGAAGAAAAAGCCCCACCAGAACCAATTTTCATCATATCCTTTGTTTTCTATTATGCTGCTAACTACCCAGCCCCAGAACCAACCAACACCGATTAGTATCATCAAATAAATCAAAAGAATAAGTATTTCCATATTTAATCCCCCTTAGATCTTAATTGTAATATTATTATATCACGGGATTTCACAGATGTAAACTAAATGCACGAAAAAACACCGCCTGTACCAGCGGTGTTTTTGTATGTAAATATTCAATTAAAACTCAAGCTTGCTTTCAATATAAGGAATAAGCTCGTCAATTTTAAGAGTAATCTGTTCCATAGTGTCGCGGTCACGAACTGTAACTGTGCCATTTTCTTCAGAATCGAAATCGTATGTCACGCAGAAAGGTGTACCGATTTCGTCCTGTCTGCGATATCTTTTACCGATACTTCCGGATTCGTCGTATTCGCACATAAATCTTGCCGCAAGCTTTTCGTAAAGCTTTTTCGCGTTATCACCAAGCTTTTTGGAAAGAGGAAGAACAGCAACCTTAACCGGTGCCAGTGCGGGATGCAGATGCATAACAACACGAGTGTCACCTTCGCCAACAGTTTCTTCGTCATAAGCCTCAACCAAGAATGCCAGAGCAACGCGGTCAGCACCCAGTGATGGCTCAATGCAGTAGGGGATGTATTTCTCATTTGTAACCGGGTCTGTGTATTCCATATTCTCTCCGGAATGATTCATATGCTGCTTAAGGTCGAAATCAGTTCTGTCAGCAATACCCCAAAGCTCACCCCAACCGAATGGGAACATAAATTCTATGTCAGTAGTTGCGTTGCTGTAGTGAGAAAGCTCTTCAGGGCTGTGGTCACGCAGCTTAAGGTTTTCTTCTTTTATACCGAGAGCGAGCAACCAGTTTTTGCAGTAATCTTTCCAGTAAGCGAACCATTCAAGGTCAGTACCCGGAGCACAGAAGAACTCAAGCTCCATCTGTTCAAATTCTCTTGTACGGAAAATAAAGTTACCGGGAGTGATTTCGTTTCTGAATGATTTACCAATCTGTCCAATGCCGAAGGGCACCTTTTTACGTGATGTACGCTGAACGCTCTTGAAGTTTACAAATATACCCTGAGCAGTTTCCGGACGGAGATATATTTCAGAGGTAGAATCTTCAGTAACACCCTGGAATGTTTTGAACATAAGATTAAACTTGCGGATATCAGTATAGTTAAGTTTGCCGCATTTAGGACAAACAACGTTGTTTTCGTTAATGAACTGAAGCATCTTTTCGTTGCTCCAGCCGTCAGCAGTAACAGTTTCGCCTTTTTCGTGATACCAGTCTTCTATAAGCTTGTCTGCTCTGTGTCTGCTTTTGCATTCTTTACAGTCAAGCAACGGGTCTGAAAAGCCGCCAACGTGACCTGACGCAACCCAAACCTGAGGATTCATCAAAATAGCTGCATCCTGACCTACGTTGTAGGGGGATTCCTGAATAAACTTTTTCCACCAGGCCTTTTTAACATTGTTTTTAAACTCCACACCGAGAGGACCGTAATCCCAGGAGTTTGCCAGACCACCGTATATTTCGGAACCGGGGTATACAAAGCCGCGTCCTTTGCATAAAGCGACAATTTTTTCCATAGTTTTTTCTGTGTTTAACATTACCATAGCCTCCATACAGTTTCATTCTCTTAATTTTAAATAAATTAAACCTTTTTGTCAAGGCATATTTGATAAATTGAGCAATATGTATATATAAAACAAGATGCGGAGTGTTTATATGGCAAAAAAGGATATTGTCAATTCGCTTAAGATATTTCTGTGCTGCGTGGGAACAGTCATAGGCGCCGGCTTTGCGTCAGGACAGGAGATAATGAGTTTTTTTGTAAAATACGGTGAAAGCGGAGCAGTAGGTATGGCACTTTGCGGAGTGCTGTTTTTTGCCTATGTATATGTGGTGCTTAAAAAAATCTACATTTATAGTATATCAGATTTTGGCGGATATTTTTCAGGTGTTGCGGGCAAAGGAACAGTCACACTTATAGAGTGGATATCCTATGCATTTATGCTGGCATCCTTTGTGGTTATGGTATCAGGCAGCGGAGCGGTTGCAGAGGAGCTGTTCGGGCGCAATACTGTAGGTATACTTTTTATGGCGATACTGTGCTTTGGAGTGTTTTTAAAAGGTGTAGACGGTCTTGTTGCTGTAAATGCAGTTATGACTCCGCTTATTATTGTGGGGATTATAGCTGTGGGGGTGATGTCACTTTTTGCAGAAAGAAATGTTTTTTTGGATTTCAACATATCAGCAATAACAGATAATTTTGCAGTTTCGTCGCTTTTGTATGTAAGCTATAATACCATCACGCTTATCGGCGTGCTTTTACCGCTGAAGGATAAGGTGACATCCAAAAGCACTGTATTGTTAAGCGCGCTTTTCAGCGGTGGCTTGCTTTTGCTTGCCGGAATAATCCTGTGGGCAGTTATGTGTATGTATAAATCAAACCTTTCAAATGTTCAGGTGCCTATGCTGTATATTGCAGGTAATTGCGGGGTGATAGTTAAATATCTCTATGCGGCAGTACTCTATATGGCAATGATTACAACAGCCGTATCGTCAGGCTTTGCATTTTTAAGCTTTTTAAATGAAAAAGCCCATATAAAAATGAGCAAATCCGCATTGATAATCTGTCTTTTGTCGGTGCCATTGAGTTATATTGGTTTTGCGTCTTTGGTGGGAAAGCTATATAAATTTTTCGGATTTTTGGGGCTGTTTATACTGGTGCTGGTGCTTGCAGACGGAGCAGTAGAATGGGTAAGAAAAAAGTAAATATATTTGTGTTGACAAAATGAATATAAATGTTTATAATGTGAAAGATAGAAAAGAGTTTTACATCGTGGAAATGTATTATATAAATGAAAGGAACTGTTGAAATGGCAGTAGATACAAAGAAAGTTATTCTTACACCCGACGGTGTGAAAAAATTGGAGGCAGAGCTTGAATACCTTAAGGTAACAAAGCGGCGAGAGGTTGCAGAAAAGATTAAAATAGCCAGAGGCTTTGGAGATTTAAGCGAAAATGCCGAATACGATGCAGCTAAAGACGAACAGGGCAAAATGGAGATTCGTATAGTAGAGATTGAGAAGATGCTCCGTAATGCGCAGATTGTAGATGAAACAGATGTAGATACAAACGTTGTAGGAATTTGTGCAAAGGTAACTGTTTTGGATGTTGAGTTTGATGAGGAAGAAACGTATATGATAGTAGGCTCAACTGAAGCAGACCCCAATAAAAATAAAATTTCAGATGAGTCACCCATAGGTAAAGCACTTATAGGTCGCAGCAAGGGAGAACTGGTAGATGTAGAAACTCCCGGTGGATTGGTACAGTATAAGATACTTGACATAAGTAAATAAAGGAGAAAGAAAATGCAGGAGAATACACAGCAGATAAATAATGCACCCGAGCAGGATTTAAACGAGATATTAAAGGTTCGCCGCGAGAAGCTTGCAGAGCTTCAGGGCAACGGTATGGACCCTTATACAATAACAAAATATGATAAGGACCATAACTCTGCAGAGATAAAAGAGAATTTTGATGCTCTTGAGGGTAAGGATGTTTCCGTGGCAGGTCGTCTTATGAGTAAGCGTATAATGGGTAAAGCATCGTTCTGTCATGTTCAGGACAGAGAGGGCCAGATTCAGTCATACGTAGCAAGAGATGCCATAGGTGAAGAAGAGTATAAACTTTTCAAAAAGCTTGATATCGGTGATATCGTAGGCATAAAGGGAGAAGTATTTAAGACTAAAACAGGTGAAACCTCAATCCACGCAAAAGAGGTTACATTGCTTTCAAAGTCGCTTCAGCCGTTGCCTGAGAAATTTCACGGCCTTAAAGATACCGACCTTCGCTACCGTCAGAGATATGTTGACCTTATAGTAAACCCTGAGGTTAAAGATACCTTTATCACCAGAAGCCGTGTTATTAAATGTATGAGAGAATTCCTTGACGCAAAGGGCTTTATAGAGGTAGAAACACCAATACTTAATACCATAGCCGGCGGAGCTGCGGCAAGACCATTTATAACACACCATAATACACTTGATATGGATATGTTCTTGAGAATTGCACCTGAGCTTTATCTTAAAAGACTTATCGTTGGCGGTCTTGAGAAGGTATACGAAATCGGCAGAAACTTCCGTAACGAAGGCATGAGTATAAAGCATAATCCGGAGTTCACCACAATAGAGCTTTATGAAGCGTATACAGATTATCACGGTATGATGGATATCACTGAGGATATGATAGTATATATCTGCGATAAGGTTATCGGCACAACCGATATCACATATCAGGGCACAGAGCTTCACCTTGGAAAAGGTTGGGAGAGAATCCCTATGGTAGAGGCTGTTAAAAAGTACGCCGGTATAGATTTTGATGCTGTTGAAAGTGATGAAGATGCACGTGCAGCATTGCAGGCAGCGCATATAGAGTTTGAGGGAAATCCCACCCGTGGCGAGTGTATCAATATTGCATTCGAGGAAAAGGTAGAGGAAAACCTTGTACAACCCACATTTATCATAGACTATCCGGTAGAGGTTTCACCTCTTGCAAAGAGAAAACCCGAAGACCCCAGACTCACAGAGAGATTTGAGTTCTTTATAATGGGCAGAGAATACGGTAACGCATTCTCCGAGCTTAATGACCCAATTGACCAGAAGGGCAGATTCTTAAAGCAGGTAGAAGCGCGCGAAGCCGGTGATGAAGAAGCAAATATGATGGACGACGATTTTGTAAATGCACTCGAATACGCAATGCCCCCCACAGGCGGACTTGGTATCGGCGTAGACAGACTGGTAATGCTCCTTACAGATTCGTATTCCATCCGCGATGTTCTGCTCTTTCCAACAATGAAGCCGTTGGATAAGTAAAATGGCTTAAAACAGGCTATTTCAAGCATTTTGCAAGGTTGATATTTGTTATTTTACGACAGAGTTACGACAAATGACGAGCCTTGATATAGTAAACTATTAGGACATTATCACTATTATTTGGTGATGGTGTCCTTTTTGTTTGTCCGGATAGTTTACATTTGTTTTACTAATGTAATTTCTTGTATTTACCACATCTGACCTATACACACATTGCAACCGATTTTAAAAGCAACGAAATCATCATTTTATTGAAAAGAAATAATCGCT
>JAZNZL010000053.1:0-1785 GCA_045594925.1 Clostridia bacterium | reverse complement strand
ACCGAACAGAGAAGATAGAAATATTTGTAAAAGAAAAAATAACAGATGAAGAAACAGAAGAATAAAAAATCGGAGTGCATTTGCTTGCACTCCGATAATTGTTTTCGCTGAAATCAATCAGGAATATGTCACAAAAATATTTTTCGCGTCTTCGCAGCGGATAGCTATAACAGCGCCCCGTATAAGATATGCTGTAATACCACCTGATGGACTGCTTAAAACAGCCTCAATGAAAGTACCCGGCATAATCCCTAAGTCAAGCATTCTTCTGCGATTAAGCGCAGAATCAGCCAGACACACCACACGGCATTTTTCTCCGACGCGAATATCAGAAAGCGTTCGGTTAACCGTAGACATTATAAAAACCTCCGGATATAAATATCAGTAATACATTATATGTATTTTTGTCTCCGGTCGTTAACGTAATCACTTATAGTTCAAAATCTTCTTTTCTGAATTTTTCAGTATTTAGCTTTGGTATTCGTTTAGGGGTTCTCTTCTGCGGGTCGTACCTGAATTTTTTACATAGTGATTCAGGAGATACAATTCCGCACTTGGTGCATATCATATCATCAATGCCGGCAAGCTGAGTTGAGTAAGCACAAAAGACGCATTTTGGATTTTCACATTCTCTGTATATCATACTATCACCTTAAAAATATATTATCATAGATATACTAACATAATAAGATTACAAAATCAATTGAAAAAAGCAAAAAAACAGTTGTTTTTTGTCATAAAAGCATATATAATAAAGTGTGAGTATTGAAGATAAGCGGGTACTAACGCATCTGCTTAAGCAAAGGAGGAATTTAAAGTGTATGTGGTTGCTGTTTTGGCTGTAATCGTGTTTCTGCATTATTTATTATATACACCTGTGGCACTGAAAGAAATTTCCTCTGTAATGCAAAGAGACCCGGCGGCAAGGAGCCGTTTTGAGGTATTTTTCCTGTATACTGGTCTTCACGCGCTTGTGTATCATAGATACGCACATTTTTTCTATAAACACGGAATGAAATTTATAGCACGTGTTATATCCCAGTATTGTAAATTTGCCACCGGTATAGAAATCCATCCGGGCGCAGTTATAGGTAAGGGCTTGTTTATAGACCACGGTGCCGGTGTGGTGATAGGAGAGACTGCTGTCATAGGCGATAACTGTACTCTCTATCAGGGTGTTACCTTAGGCGGTACCGGTAAGGATAAAGGTAAAAGGCATCCCACTCTTGGAGATAATGTTATGGTAGGTAGCGGAGCAAAGGTTTTGGGACCATTCACCGTGGGCAGTAATTCTAAAATAGCCGCAAATGCAGTGGTTTTGTCAGAGGTTCCTGAGAATTCTACTTGCGTAGGTGTTCCTGCCAGGATTGTGCGTATAAATAATAAACGGATAAACCCTGGTGACCTTGACCAAATACATATGCCGGACCCAACATCTCAGGAAATATGCAAGCTGTATAAGCTTATAGACGATTTAAACAGAAAAATTGAAAGTATGGAAAACAAATAAATTCACATAAACTGAAAGGCGGTATTTTATGATTAAACTTTATAATAGTCTCACCAGAAAAAAAGAAGAGTTTATCCCTGTTGAAGAGGGTAAAGTACGTATGTATTCCTGTGGTCCCACAGTGTATAATTATTTTCATATAGGTAACGCAAGACCATTTATAATATTTGATTCCCTGCGCCGTTTTATGGAATATATGGGCTATGAAGTAACCTTCGTGCAGAATTTCACCGATATAGACGATAAAATGATAAAGCGCGCTAATGAAGAGGGCG
>JAZNZL010000052.1:0-2418 GCA_045594925.1 Clostridia bacterium | reverse complement strand
CAGGCGCGTACCACTCAGGATATGGTGCCTATTAAGGATGTTTTAAAATCCAATCTGGAGAGAATTGAAGAGCTTATTAAAAATAAAAATAAAATAACCGGAGTTCCCACAGGCTTTACTGAGCTTGATAAACGTCTTTCGGGACTTCAGCCATCTGACCTTATACTTATAGCGGCTCGTCCCGGTATGGGTAAAACAAGCTTTGCTCTCAATATAGCAGCAAACGCGGCAATACACCACAACGTGCCGGTTGCTATATTCAGTCTGGAAATGAGCAAGGAACAGCTGTCAACACGTATACTTTGCTCTGAAAGTTATATTTCAAGCGAGAAAATGCGTGTGGGTGACCTTGGTGCTGAGGAGCTGCCAAAGCTTGCCCAAACGGTTGAGGTGCTTTCAAAGGCACCCATATACATTGATGACACTCCCGGTATCACTATGTCGGAAATTCGTTCCAAGTGCAGACGGTTAAAGCTTAAAAATCAGCTTGGCTTGATTATAGTGGACTATCTGCAACTTATGCTGGGCAGCGGTAAGGAAAGCCGTCAACAAGACGTTGCGGACAACAGCCGTATGCTGAAAATTCTGGCAAAGGAGCTTAACGTACCAGTTATTACACTCTCACAGTTAAGCCGTGCCCCAGAGCAGAGAACAGAGCACAGACCGGTACTCAGCGACTTACGTGAGTCAGGCTCTATTGAGCAGGATGCTGATATCGTAATGTTTTTATACAGAGATGAGATATACAATGCTGAAACTGAAAAGAAAAATGTGGCAGAGTGTATAATATCCAAATTCCGTAACGGTTCAACCGGCACAACAGAGCTTGGTTGGAGAGGCGAATACACCAGATTTATGAATCTGGACAAAAGCAGATAATTCAGGAGCAGAATATGGACTTTGAAGAAAAGGTACTTAAAACCATTAAAAAATATGATATGCTGTCAGCAGGCGATACTGTAGTTGTGGGTGTATCAGGTGGTGCAGACTCTACTGCACTGCTTACGGTTTTGTGTGCTTTTAAAGACATATTTGATATTTCTGTTCATATAGTACATATAAACCATATGCTAAGAGGCAAAGAGGCAGAGAGGGATTGTGAGTATGTACGCACCCTTGCTAAAGAGTATGGTCTGCCATTCCATCTTTTAGAGTGTGATGTGGCAAAAAAAGCCCGTGATGAAGGGATATCAGCGGAAGCCGCCGGCAGAGAGGTGCGGTATAAATTTTTTAATGAAATACTTGAAAGGTTCGGCGGTGGCAAAATTGCTGTTGCACACAACAAAGGCGACAGTGCAGAAACTACCCTTATAAACCTTATTAGAGGAAGCTCACTGAATGGACTTAAAGGTATAAGTGCTGTAAACGAAAACGTTATACGTCCGTTAATAGAGTGTGACAGAAGCGAAATTGAAGAGTATCTTAACGAAAAGCAAATCCCCTATATGACAGACAGCACCAATAACGAGAATATATACACCAGAAATATTATAAGAAACGTTATCATTCCGCAGATGAGTAAAATCAATCCGAATATAATTTCTACCATTTATGATAATTCACTTATAATAGGTCAGGAAGAAGACTTTATAAACAGTGTTTGTAAAGACTTTGAAAAAGACACCATAACCCTGTCAGCTGACACTGTAGAGCTTGATTTTTCAAAAAGAGCAAATCTTCACATAGCAGCAAAGAGGCGGTTAGTTTTACGATGCTGTGAGATTTTAACCGGAAGCAAACGAAACATATCTTCTGAAAATCTCAATTCTGTTTTATCTCTATCAACAGGCAGCAAAACCTCGTTTAACGGCATTTTCGCTGAAAGAAGCTATGATAAGTTCATCTTCACAGTAAAAAAACGAAGCCAAACGGAGTTTTCATACAGTGTTTCACCACCCTGCACCATTAAAATAGAAGAAATCGGCAAGGCTTACAGCTTTCAAATACTGCCAGCTGATGAAATTTTAGATTACGAAAAAAATGTGATTTACCTTGACGCCCTCAAGCTTAGCAGTCTTACACTGCGCAGCAGAAAAGACGGTGATGTTTTCTCACCGTTGGGTCTTGGCGGAAGCAAAAAGGTAAAGGATTTTTTAATAGATTTAAAAATGTCCCGTACGCACAGGGACAGTATGCCCGTTCTTACATCCGGCGGCAAGATAGCCGCGCTGATGTGCATACGGCCTGACGAGGCATTTAAAATAAGCAAAAACACTACTAAAATACTTATGATAAGAGAGGATAAATGATTATGAACAAAGACTGCGAGCGTATTGTTCTTTCTGAGGAGCAAATTGCAAGTGCCGTTGAGAAAATCGGCAAACAGATAAATGCGGATTATGCCGGAGAGGAGATTTCGTTTATATCTATATTGAACGGAGCATATCCTTTCACAGCCGACGTAATGCGCAAAATAGA
>JAZNZL010000051.1:0-4697 GCA_045594925.1 Clostridia bacterium | reverse complement strand
GACAAAGAAATAGTGCGCGAAGAGATATTTGATTATAGTAAAATTGTAAGTAATAAAAACTTGGATTTAACCTACGATCAGCAAAAAATTGTTGATGAAGTGGGAGAGGATATACTTAAAAGCTGTGGCAGTTCATATCTTCTTCACGGAGTAACCGGAAGTGGCAAGACGGAAGTATATCTTCATCTTATAGAAAAGTGTATCAATTCAGGTAAAAACGCAGTGTTTTTGGTACCGGAGATTTCTCTTACTCCGCAAATGATTCGTCAGGTCGTTGCGCGATTTGGAGAGAGTGCTGCTGTTCTTCACAGTTCTTTGACTATCCGCGAAAGATACGACCAATGGAAAAAAATCAAGTGCGGTGAAGTTAATGTAGTAGTCGGAGCAAGAAGTGCAATTTTTGCTCCTTTTGATAAAATCGGTCTTATCATTGTTGATGAAGAGCACGAAAGTTCTTATAAATCGGAACTTTCTCCTAAGTACAATACAATTGAAATTGCGCGTTTTCGTGCAAAACAGTGTAATTCCACTTTGCTTCTTGCAAGTGCAACACCGTCTGTTGAAACATATCATCTTGCAAATACCGGTAAAATCAAACTTCTAAAGCTAAAAAACAGAATTAACAACGTGTCTATGCCTGTTATCGAAGTAGTTGATATGCGTGAGGAATTAAAACAGGGAAACACAGGTGTTTTAAGCGATGCTCTCAAAAATGCTATTGAGGATAATATAAATAAAAGGTTTAAAACCATTCTTTTCTTGAACAGGCGAGGATATTCCGGATTTATACAGTGCCGAAGCTGCGGATATGTTATGCAGTGTCCAAATTGCAATATTTCTATGACCTATCATAAAAGTAGCAGAAATTTTGTTTGCCATTACTGCGATTATCAATCTGCTGTTATAGATAAATGTCCCCAGTGCGGAAGTACCCATATTAAGTTTTCGGGTGACGGAACACAGAAGGTTGAAGATGAACTGTCAATTCTGTTTCCCCACGCGAAAATTTTGAGAATGGACGCAGACACTACGTCTTCAAGAAACTCTCACGACAGAATACTTAAAGAATTTGAAAAAGAGGATTCTGATATTTTAATCGGTACGCAAATGATAACAAAGGGGCTTGATTTTGAAAAAGTTACTCTTGTAGGCGTGCTTTCGGCTGATATGAGTCTGCACACTGACGATTTTCGCTCTGATGAAAAAACCTTTGATTTGATAACTCAAGTGTGCGGAAGAGCGGGTCGTGGTAAGTATGGAGGCAGAGCCATTATACAAGCCTATGACCCACAGAATGAAACTATACAATTCAGCAAATCTTTAGATTATGAACGGTTTTTTAACCGCGAAATAGATGTAAGAAAACTTTTGGTCTATCCACCGTTTTGCGAAATAATCAATTTTGTATTTTCATCTGAAAGTGAATTAACATCATTTGAAAGTGCAAAAAAATTTCATCTGATGTTGAAAGACGCCTTAGAGGCACAAGACTGTCTGGAATATGTTGTGGCATACAGAATTGTCCCCGCACCGCTTTATAAGATAAGCGGCAAGTACAGATACCGTTTTATAATGAAGCTCAATTACAGCCGTAAGGTGTATGATATTATTCATAATGTTTCAGCTGAATACAGAAAATCGGGTGATATGGCAAACTTGATAATTGATATCAACCCTTATAATCTAAGTTAGAATAGGAGAAAAATATATGGCAATCAGAAATATAAGAAAATTAGGCGACGATATTCTTGCAAAAAAGTGCAGAGAAGTTTCTGAAATCGATGATAAAATTAAAATCCTTTTAGATGATATGAAGGATACTATGTACGCAGCTAACGGTGTTGGTTTGGCTGCTCCACAGGTTGGAATTTTGAAAAGGATTGCTGTTATTGATGTGGGCGAAGGTCCTATAGAGCTTATAAATCCGGTAATCATTGAAGCATCGGGTTCACAGTGTAATGTGGAAGGTTGCCTGAGCGTTCCTGGAAAATATGGTGAGGTAGACAGACCTGAATACGTTAAAGTCCGTGCATTAGACCGTGATGGTATGACTTTTGAAGTGGAAGGTGAGGAGCTGCTGGCAGTTGCTCTTTGCCACGAATTAGACCACTTGGACGGAAATGTATTTGTTGATAAAGTTATAAAGTATGTTGAGGTGGATAATTGATGAAAATTCTTTTTATGGGAACTCCGGATTTCTCTGTAAAAACTCTTGAAGCAATTATAAATGCCGGTCATACTGTAACAAGTGTCATCACTCAGCCCGACAAGCCTAAGGGAAGGGGACATAAATTGTGTCATCCACCTGTATACGAGTATGCTGAAGAAAGAGGCCTCAAAATCCATCAGCCTGTTTCTTTAAAAAACGAAGGAATATTAGATATACTTAATGAGGAACTTCCGGCACTTATTGTTGTTGTAGCATACGGAAAGATTCTTCCTGAATACGTGCTTAATTTCCCCGAATATGGTTGTGTAAATGTGCACGCTTCGCTTTTACCAAAATACAGAGGTGCCGCACCCATTCAGAGAGCAATTATAGATGGCGAAAAGTTAACCGGCGTTACTACAATGTATATGGAAAAAGGCCTTGATACCGGTGATATGATTGAAAAAGCAGAGGTTGAAATAACTGCTGAAGATAATTTTGAAACTCTACACGATAAGCTTGCCGATGTTGGAGCAAAGTTGATTGTTTCAACCATAGAATCTATCCAGAACGGAACTGTAAAGAGAGAAAAGCAAGATGATTGCCTTTCTAATTATGCAGAGATGATTACTAAGGAAACTGCACGTATTGACTGGAACAAACCTGCATATGATATAGGTAATCTGGTACGCGGATTGTGCCCGGTTCCTAAAGCGTTTACTTTTCTTGACGAACTTCAGTTTAAGATTGTAAAAGGTAGTGCGTCTGATACTAATTCAACCGCCGAACCGGGAACAGTAATTGAATGTGGAAACGGCTATATCCGAGTTAAATGTGCACAAAACACCGCGTATGATATAACTGAGTTGCAACCGGCGGGCAAGAGGGTTATGACGTCAGATGAATATCTCAAAGGAAACTCTTTTCAGACAGGCGCAAAGTTTATTTGATAGGGGAGATCATTTTGCCATTTTATTCACTTGATATATATTATTTTGTATTGGTTATACCGGCACTGATTTTGTCAATGTATGCTCAATTTAAGGTGAGCAGTACTTTCTCAAAATACTCTGCAATTATGAACAAAAAAGGTATTACCGGTAAACAGGTAGCGGAGAGAATTCTCAATATGAATGGCTTACAAAATATATCAGTACATCCGATAAACGGCAATCTTACTGATAATTATAATCCTGCCAAAAAAACTGTTAATCTTTCTGAGTCTGTTTACAACAGTATGTCTGTTGCAGCCTTAGGTGTTGCTGCTCACGAAACGGGACACGCAATACAGCACTCTGTAAAATATGCGCCCTTGAATTTACGTAATACAATTTTTCCGGTTGTCAGGATATCTTCATCAGCTGCTGTGCCTCTGGCTCTTTTAGGTTTTATAACCGGTATTGAAATTTTGATTTCTGCAGGTATAATTTTGTTCTCAGCAGTTGTTGCTTTTCAGCTTATTACATTACCGGTAGAGTTTAATGCCAGCAGAAGAGCACTTCGGATGCTTGATGAATATGGAATGCTTTCCGAGGATGAACTATCTCTTGTTAAAAAAGTCTTAAGTGCGGCTGCTATGACATATTTAGCTTCTGCAATTACCGGTATTGCTAACCTTTTGCGACTCATTTTACTTTCAAGAAACAGGAGAAGATAAATATGAACGAGCGTAAAATAGCTGTTGAAATATTGCACGATATATTTCAAAATAATGCTTACGTAAATATAACTCTTTCCAAAACATTGAAAAAATATGGTGACTTGTCTTCAGATAAGAAAAGTTTGATTACCGAAATCATCTTTGGTGTTACAGAAAGAAAAATAACATTAGATTATATTATTTCTGAGTTTTCTTCTATAAAAATAAATAAAATTTCACTTAACATTTTAAATGTATTGAGATGCGGAATTTATCAGCTGCTGTTTTTAGATAAGATTCCGGCATCAGCTGCTGTTAATGAAAGCGTTAAGCTCGCAAGAACCTTTGGTGGTCAAAGAAGTGCCGGCTTTGTAAACGCAGTTCTAAGAAATATTGACAGAAGCAGAGAAAATATTGCTTATCCGGAAGATAAAAATGAGTTTTTAAGCGTGTATTACTCATATCCAATCGAGCTTATTGCACTGTTTGTAAATAAGTTTGGGTATGATTTTACCGAAGAATTGCTCAGGGAATATAGTAAACGTAAGCCTCTAACAATCAGATGTAACACATTAAAGACAACTCCTGAAAAACTGAAAGAAGACCTTGCTTCCGGTGGTGTTGATGCCGAAAACTATGTTAATGAACGTTTTAAAGGTTTGGATTACGTTTTGGAAGTAAAAAAAATTAAAAACATTGATAAGCTTCAGTCATTCATAGATGGGAAGTTTTATGTTCAAGATGTTGCTGCGATGTTGGTTACAGAGGTTTTATCTCCAAAACCTGGTGATACCGTAATTGATGTTTGCGCGGCACCGGGCGGAAAAACCACTCATATTGCTGAAAAAATGCAAAATAACGGAAAAATTATTGCTTTTGATATATATGAGCACAAAATCAAATTAGTAA
>JAZNZL010000050.1:0-6343 GCA_045594925.1 Clostridia bacterium | reverse complement strand
GGTTGCAGTTAAACCAGAATTTAGACCCCGCCACACTGCACCTTGCCGCCGCCTGATTCACAAAGCTTTCAGCCAGAAGCGCCGCCTCGTCAAAAAGCACACCGCCAAGAGTAATTCCCTGAATTTTTTCACGGCTGAGCTCATCTCCGCCGCCGAACATATAAAAACGGTTTGTCCTTTTTGCCTGAGCAGAAGAAACTATTAAAACCCCTTCAGTAAGCTTTTCTGTTATCTGAAAGCCTCTGCTGCGAAGTATTGGCAGAAGAGGGTAGACAAGATTGCGCTTTAGTGAGTTTACTGTTTTTCCGCATAAGGCGAAATTAGTATCATTAAAACGGCACATAGCCCACAGCACAAACGAAAGTGACATACACAAGGTTTTTCCGCTTCGCACTGCGCCGTCTGCAATAATGCCATCTGCGTCCCTGTAAGGAGAGGTATCAGTCCACCAGCTTAAAACCTTTTCCTGCTTGTTTGAAAAATCAGTAAATTCAATCTGTATCACCGCCTTCCCATATATGCTTTGCTCTTTCGGTTAAAATCTCAAGTAAATTGTCATAATCGCTTTCCGGTGCTGTGTCGTTTTGGCCTTTCACATACCGTCCCAGAAGCTCCAGCGCTTTAAGCTTGTCGTAAAATTTGATTTCAACGCCGTCTTTTACAGATTTAACCTGTGATATTGCGGGCAGATGCTGCTCTAATTGTGAAAGCTGCTCCAGAAAATCTTTTCCCAGCTGGCTGCTTAAGGCACTATTGATACTGCTGTAATCAGCAAAAGCTATTTTCTCAAGCTCGGCTATAATTTTTTCGGTGATTTCTTCACCGTTCATAGTCAACACCTCCGCCGTCGCCTTTAAGGGCAGAAGCAAATCCTTCGAGAGCATAGCGGGCATTTACGGTGTCAAAATAATCAATATGCCTGCGCACCATATCGTAATATCCGTCGGCCTTGCAGTCCCTAATAATCTGCTTAATTTGCCTTATGCTCCGTTTTAAAAGCATTGCGGTTTCAATTATATCCTCGCCTTTGATGTCCCACATACAAACAATCCATTTAGTGTCAGGTGTTAATTCTCTGTCTCTCATAATGTCCTCCGTAAAAGCTGAAGCAAGCGCGTCAGTATCTGAACTCTTTTTGTACCTGTGCGCCGCCTTGAAAATATAAACACAATTTACTGTTTATCAAAGTCAAAAGAAACCGGCTAAAGAAAAACTTACGTAAAAAGAAAGCGCAAAAAAGCATTTATTACGTCTTACGTAATTGCATATTAGCATATTTAAAAAAGAAAAGTCAATACGTTTTACGTAATTTTTTAAAAATTCTGAAAATTTTTCTTGCACTTTACGTAATTGTGTGTTAGGATATGATTGTGAGATTGTATTTAATGAGGTGATTTTGTGTCTCCAATTAAAAAAAGACGTAAAGAACTTGGTCTTACTCTGGTTCAGCTTGCGGAGATGGTTGGATTAAGAGATGCCACCATACAGCGGTATGAAAGCGGAGAAATACAGAATATAAAAAAGGATACTGTTTTAAAGCTTGCCAAGGTGCTCAAATGCTCTCCCGGATATCTGCTGGGATGGACAGAGCTTGAGAGTGTTACATCTTCTCCGGAAGCCTTTGTTAAGGTGCCGGTGCTGGGGCTTATTCCAGCCGGTGTGCCTATTGAGGCAGTTGAGGATGTGCTTGGGTATGAGGAGATTCCTGCATCACACTTGTCCGGCGGGGATAAGTATTTTGCACTTCAGCTTAAAGGTAACAGTATGTATCCTGAATACCACAGCGGAGATGTGGTGATATTAAGGCAGCAGGACACCTGTAACACAAACGAGGATTGTGCTGTTATGATAAACGGCGGAGACGCTACCTTTAAAAGAGTGGTCCGTCAGAAAAACGGTATAATGCTAAAGCCTCTTAACCCTAATTACGAAACACTTTTTTATACAAATGAAGAAATTGAGCAGCTGCCCGTGCGTATAATAGGTGTGTTTAAAGAGCTTCGCAGAAGAAGCACAAGCGTTAAAAAGTAAAAATTTTCCATATATAACAAGCATAAAAATACCTCCCGGGGGAATAATGAAATTGTAGTAATTACAAAAATTTCAAAATTCGCGGGAGGCTTTTTTTATGATAAACAAAGTGGAAATCTGCGGAGTAAACACATCAAAACTTCCTGTGCTGACACACAGAGAAAAGGACGCGCTTTTTGAAAGAATCAAGCAGGGCGACAAAGCTGCCAGAGAAGAGTTTATAAATGGTAATCTGCGTCTTGTGCTTTCTGTGATACAGCGGTTTGCCGGCAGGGGCGAAAATATGGATGATCTGTTTCAGGTGGGATGTATAGGTCTTATGAAATCCATAGATAATTTCGATTCCTCCTTTAACGTTAAATTCTCCACATATGCAGTGCCTATGATAATAGGTGAGGTGCGAAGATATCTTCGTGATAACAACTCCATAAGGGTAAGCCGTTCTTTAAGGGATATTGCATACAAAGCACTTAAAGCCCGTGAGGAGCTTATGGGCAAGAACGAAAAAGAGCCCACCATTGAAGAAATCGCAAAGCTAATAGGCGTAGAAGCAGAAGACGTTGTCCAGTCGCTTGATGCCATTCAGGACCCTATGTCATTGTATGAGCCGATTTATAATGACGGGGGTGATGCTATATTTGTGATTGATCAGGTCAGCGACGAAAAGAGCACAGACGAAAACTGGGTTGAAAAAATCTCTTTGCGTGAAGCCATGAAAAAGCTTGGTGAAAGAGAGAAGCATATACTGAATCTGCGGTTTTACAAGGGCAGAACACAAATGGAGGTTGCCGGAGAGATAGGCATTTCTCAGGCACAGGTTTCAAGGCTTGAAAAAACGGCTTTAAAGCACGTTAAAAAATATATATAAGGAAGGAATTTGATATGGACTTTTTAAAAAGCGAAACAAAAATCAATCTTATGAGGGCATTTGCCGGTGAAAGCCAGGCAAGAAACAGGTATAATATGGCGGCTCATCAGGCAAGAAGTGAAAAAATAATAATTGCCGAGCAGCTTTTTAACACAATAGCCTGTCAGGAGCAGGCACACGCCAAGGTGTTTTATGACCATCTTAAAGAAGCCAATGATGAAAACATAGAAATCTCCGCCGCGTATCCTGTAAATATATATTCTGCCACATTGGATTATCTCAAGGCCGCAGTGCATAACGAGATGGAAGAGTATGAGGATATTTATAAAAACTTTGCCCATATTGCCACAGAGGAGGGCTTTCCGGTTATAGCAGCATCTTTTGAGCAGATAGGCAAAATAGAAAAGGTACACGCTGATAAGTTCAATATGTTTGCAAATCACCTGCAGAGCAATACGCTTTTTGAACGTGGCACGCAAACCGCCTGGTACTGCACAAACTGCGGGCATATTCACTACGGTCCGTCGGCTCCCCAGATATGTCCGGTGTGCAAGCACGACAGAGGATATTTTTTGTCAGAAGATTTGAATAAATAAAATAAAAAAACATATTTATCATATTGAGGTGATAAATATGTTTCGTGCATCGGATTTTAAGTGCAGAGAAGTTATAAACCTTGCAGATGGCGAAAGACTGGGCTTTGTTTTCGATATGGAAATAAATATCGAAACAGGTAAAATCGAGGCAGTGGTGGTGCCCGGCAGAGAAAAATTCCGTCTTTTCGGCAAATGCGAAGGAACAGTAATCCCCTGGGAATGTATAAAAAAGCTCGGCGAGGACACAATATTAGTGGATTTGCCCTAAAATATCTGCTTAAAAATACAAAGGGGAGTAGTATTAAATGAGCTGTAAAGGATTTACTGCAGGACTTATAACCGGCGCTGTAATGGGAGCAACCTTAGGGATGCTTGTAGACCCCATAGACGACAGAAGTCACAGAAGAATGAGAAGAACAAAAGAGAATATGTTCAGAGCAATCAGCGGAATGCTTGACGGACTTATGGACAAATAAAAAAGATAAGGCAGACCTTTACGGTCTGCCTTATCGCTTTAAACGAAATTAGATTTAATCCGTCAATTATTATTGAGGATTGGGAGCACTTACGGGGCAAACACCTGCGCATGCGCCGCATTCGATGCACTCGTTTTCGTTGATTTCGTATTTACCGTCACCGGCTGTAATGCAAGATACGGGACATTCGCCTTCGCAAGCACCGCAGCTGATGCAATCGTTATTGATAAAATATGCCACTGGTAACACCTCCTCTTAATGATGAGTCTATTATATATAAAAATATATTAAAAATCAATAGAAATTTTCAAAAAAACTATTTTTCTTCCAGCTTTTTCAGTTCTTCCGAATCTTCTATTTCCGTTTGCTTTTTAACGCCTTTTTTAAGAACCGTAACGTCGTCTGCGCCGTAGTGGCTGACAGTTTTCACACCGTTTTTGTCAAAGGTTACGGTAATGTCTTTCCTCAAAACATCAACAGCAGTAACCACACCGTCCCCGTCAGGAGTACGGACAATACTCCACATATTGGGCACTTGCTTGCCCATCTCCTCGTAAACCTCATATTCGTTTTTAAGACAGCACATCAGTCTTCCGCAGGTGCCCGAGATTTTACCCGGATTTAAGCTCATGCCCTGCTCCTTTGCCATCTTAACAGATACCGGATGGAAATCCGGCAAATGAGTATGGCAGCAGAAAGGTCTGCCGCAGATTCCAAGACCGCCAATCATCTTGGCAACGTCGCGGACTCCTATCTGGCGAAGCTCTATTCTTGTACGGAGAATTCCCGCAAGGTCACGGACAAGCTCCCTGAAATCCACTCTGCCCTCAGCTGTAAAATAAAACAGAATCTTGCTTCTGTCAAACATATATTCGGTGCATATAAGCTTCATTTCCATTTCACGCTTTTCTATGCACTCGGAGCAAATTCTGAAGGCTTCCTTTTCGTCTGCCAGATTACGTTCAATCTGCTTTAAATCCTCATTGGTAGCTTTTCTTAAAACAGGCTTAAGTTCTGCTACCAAATCCTCTTCGGCAACCTCTTTTTTCTCCATTATAACTTTACCGTATTCAATTCCTCTTGCTGTTTCCACAATAACGGTATCGCCTTTTTCAACCTGTTCCTCACAAGGACTGAAATAATATGTTTTCGGCCTTGTGGGAAATCTTATTCCCAATACTTCTATCAATTAAGTTTCCTCCTGTGTTTTTTTAAAAACCATAGCTTTACTATTCCACACTTTTAATAGCATAGCCTGTACTGCCAGATTGTAGTTTCCGTATTTACCCATACTGCCTTCTGAGTCCAGCACAGTATGAATTGCTTTTACGACAGTGTAAAGAGTAGTGGCTTTTGAGATGCCGTCTATGATTTCAGGCTTATCTCTGTTTATAATAAATTTTGAAAGCGACATCTTCTTATACATAACATCACGTATAATCAAAGTCATAATATTTATCAAATCGTCTTTTCTGTCTTTGTTAAGTTCAAAAAAATCCACCGTTTCATACAGTGCGTCTTCACCTGATGTGAAGAAACGGTATAAAACATTAAGCGCGTCTTCGCGAAACTGTTTGAAATCTGCGTCGCTGCTGATTTTTATAAGCTTACCGGGGTTGCCGCCGCAGTAGGCATATTCAAATTCCGAACAGCTGGGGATAATTCTTTTCAGTACTTCCAAAGAAAGAGGGGCAAGCTTTAAAACTTGTGTCCGGGATATTATGGTACGCAGCATCATAGATGACCGTCTGCAAAGCAGTAAAAAAACTGTGTCTGCCGGTGGTTCTTCTATAATTTTAAGCAACGCATTCTGCGCCTGAACTGTTAAAAGGTCCGCATCTTCCATTATTACAACACGTTTTCCTCCGTGAAAGGTGCGCAGAGAAAGCGCATCGGCAAGCACTCGTATTTTGTCCACGCCCACAGACGCCTTGCCCTCTGCGGATATGCTTATAATATCCGGATTAGTGCCTGCAGCCGTCTGCTTGCATTGGGAGCACTCTCCACAGCCGGTACCTTTTTCACATACAGAAACAGCAGCGAAGTATCCGGCTAAAGTTTTCTTACCCATACCTTCGTCGCCTTCTATTATATATGCGTGACCTAAAGTGTCATTTTTAACGGCATTTTCAAAAAAAGCCGTAAGCTTTTCCTGGCCATAAGGCTTTTTAATCAAACCTTTTCAAACCTTTCCACGTCCATAACGAAAATAGTAGCTCCGCCAACCTCTATCTCTACAGGATAAGGGGTGTATGCGTTTGACGCACTGATTGGCATAGGCGGAGTTGCAAACTGTTTTCTTTTGTGGCTTTTATCGGCAATGATTTTAATCGCTGCATCAACCTTTTCTTCTTCCGTACCGATAATCATTG
>JAZNZL010000049.1:0-2405 GCA_045594925.1 Clostridia bacterium | reverse complement strand
GCATCATAGTAATTGTGGCAGTTACCTGACGTGATACCAAATCAAAGCCTATAAAGAAAAGCAGATAATATAAGATTAACGGAAGCACAATCAGTCTTAAGAGAGCCAACGCATAAAAGGTGATGTCACCAAATACGTTTTTAAAAGAAACATTTGTCAGCGACATTCCCACAAGAAGCATAGCAAGGGGGGTGGTCATTGATGCAAAGGAAGACACAGCATCATCTATAACGCCCGAAAGTCTTGTCCTCGTCAAAAACAGCAAAAAGCCCACATAAACTCCCACCATAGGCGGATTAAAAATATATTTCAGCTTAAATCCCTTTTCCCCGTTTCCGCTTATAAACGAAAGCCCCAGTGACTGAACAAAAAAGTACAGCGGCAGCGAAAACACCGTGGCATAAAACAAGCCTTTTTCACCCATAAAAGCCTCTGCTATGGGGTAGCCCATAAAAGAAAAGTTTGAAAACACGATAGAGAAAAGCACTACGCCTTTTTTTGCACCAATTACACCGGCGGCTCTGGCAAAAACCAAAGAAACCCCAAAGGATACCGCCACAGCAACCACTGATGCAATAACAATCATAAGGCTTTCTTTAAAAATGCTTTTATCAAAATCAAACTGCATAGCCGATATAATGGAGCAGGGTAGAGTAACAGTAAACAAGAATGTAGAAAGATTCTTTACAAATGCGTCCTCGCAGATTTTCCTTTTTATCAGCACATACCCTACAAGCACGGGTATAAAAAGGAGTATCAGCTGATTAAATACAGCGGCTATGTTCATATACTTTCCCTCCGTAATTTGTGTAGCAACAATCAGTGCTGTGTAGTATCTGCAGCAGTGATCTATATATCTGCAATTTGTATAGTATATGTTTGCTTGTTTTTACCAATAATATTCACAACACTATAAAGGAAAGGGTGTATTTATGAAACAGTACATTGAAATTATCGAAATCCGTGGCAGAGAGATATTGGATTCAAGGGGGAACCCTACAGTTGAAGCAGAGGTTATAACAGAAGGTGGCTTTGTAGGCCGTGCATCAGTGCCGTCGGGAGCCTCCACTGGCGAACACGAAGCCACCGAGCTGCGTGACGGCGGAAAAAGATATTGCGGTAAGGGTGTGCTTAAGGCTGTTGCTAGTGTGAACGGCGAAATTGCCAAAAGAATTACCGGTATGAACGTGCTTGACCAGATAAAAATAGACTCCGCTCTCTGCTCCCTTGACGGAACAGAGAACAAAAGCAGACTAGGAGCAAACGCCTGTCTTGCAGTGTCTGCAGCTTGCGCAAAGGCTGCGGCGGCATCACTTGGCGTAAGCCTTTATCAGTATCTTGGCGGCACAAACGCAAAGCAGATACCGGTGCCTATGATGAATATATTAAATGGCGGTGCCCACGCAGATAACAACGTGGATATTCAGGAATTTATGATTATGCCGGTAGGCGCGCAGAGCTTTTCAGAGGGCTTACAGATGTGCGCAGAGGTGTACCACACACTAAAATCCATCCTGAAGGAGCAGGGCAAATCCACAGCAATAGGCGATGAGGGTGGTTTTGCACCAAGTCTTGACAGCGACGAAGACGCAATAAAGCTTATAATGGCAGCCATCGGCAAAGCCGGCTACAAAACCGATGAGGATTTTGTGCTTGCCATTGATGCGGCTTCTTCAGAATGGGCAGAGGGTGAGGGGTACACACAGCCAAAGTCTAAAAAGCACTATTCTAAAGAAGAGCTTGTGGCATACTGGGAAAAGCTGTGCAGCGAGTATCCCATATTTTCTATAGAAGACGGAGTGGGTGAAAACGACTGGGCAGCCTGGAAAATGCTTACGGAAAGGCTGGGGAAAAAGGTACAGCTTGTAGGCGATGACCTGTTTGTCACCAATACCAAACGTTTAAAGCAAGGAATTACAGCCGGCGCGGGAAACTCTATCCTCGTAAAGATAAACCAGATTGGCACAATATCCGAAGCTATAGAAGCAGTGGAAACAGCTCACAAAGCAGGCTATACGTCGGTGCTTTCTCACCGCAGCGGCGAAACAGAGGACACCACCATAGCAGACCTTGCAGTAGCGCTTAATTCCGGACAAATAAAAACAGGCGCACCTGCCAGAGCAGAGCGCACCGCAAAATATAATCGTCTTATAAGAATAGAAGAAGAGCTTGGCGAAGCAGCCGTGTATGGAATAAAAACAAGTAATAAGTAATAGTGAATAGGGAATAAGTAAGGTAAAGAAAAAACCACCCGATTGGGTGGTCTTTGTTTTTATTCTTTGTTTTATTCCTCTGTAGACTCAGCAGTCCCTACTGCAGTTTCAACAGCTCCTTCTGCTGTTTCTGCTTCGTTTGCTTCGGGGAGATCGTCCTCCTCTTCCTTTTCGGTACGTTCTATTGAAACC
>JAZNZL010000048.1:0-4575 GCA_045594925.1 Clostridia bacterium | reverse complement strand
ACAGCCGTATCTGCAACATACTCTCCGTCAAGGTCAGAAAAATGGTCTGTGATAATCCTTTCGGTAACCGATTTAAGCTCTGCCACGCTGTGCGCACGGCTTGCGGCACATTCTCTTCCGGTTTTCCCGCAGACTATACATCCCCGTTCTTTTTCTCTTTCAAGTTTTTTTCCGTCAATGCCGAGTACATCCATATCAAAAAGTCTGCCGAGTGTGCAAGATTCTTCAATATCTGTGCAGATTTTTTTAAGCGTATCAGCATCGCCTTTTACAGAAAAAACAGCCTCGCAACCGGTGTCTTCGTATATAACCAGCTTTTCTGCTACGGGGGTTTTACCAAGAGCTTTCTCCAGCTGCATCATTCCGTAATCAAACGCCCTTGTAATAAGCGGTGTTTTTTTAACAGGACCGGCAATATTCATGGTAAAGGATATAACCGGCTGTTTGTATTTTATCAGCAGATTCCTTTGTGTTTGCGCTCTTTTTTCACGTGCATCAAGAATTTGGGCTAATGAAACCTCCGCCATTTTGAGCCTCCTCAAAGGGATTTTGTATCATATCAGAATTGTAAATAACAAGATCAGATTGTTTTTTCTGCTGTTCGTCAAGAACCTGCAGGTTCTTCTCTGCGTTTTTACCCACGCACCCAACCAAAAGATAACGGTGTCCGAAACGGTCATAAATAAAGTGATTAAGCAGATGAAAATTCTCAATCTGTCCTGTACGTGAAACGTGTATTCTGGGGCCTGTGCAGGGGTGAAGCTTACCGCCGATTGAAACGTGGTTTGGATCTGCGTAGGTTATGGGTATGTCGTCGGCAATCATTTTGTTAACTTTCTCCTCAATTTCTTTGATACTGAAGGAGGGCTTTTTCTCAGGAAATGATATTACAAAACCGTGCCGCACGTCGTCGTGACCACAATGCACCCAGTCTTCGTGTGGGATGCACAGCTCGCATAAATCCTCTGCAGTGTGTGCCATAAGTCTGTAGAGCAGCGATTCGTAAACCTTATCCTTTATCTCTCTGGGGTCAGGGCCGAACAGTGTAGGTCTTGCAATAAGCACCTGCTCACCAACTCCTATAAGAAGGTTTGCGTTAAATCCCAAAAGAGGGTATATAAGGTCAAAATGCTCCACAATAACCCGTTTGCCGTTGTGCAATGCTTCAATAATTGCATCTGCAAGCACACTCATTTGTGTAAATCCATTTTCAAATCGGATGTCCACGTGGTATGTGTGTGGGGTAAAGAATCCTTCCGCCTGGTCTAATAGTGGCAAAGGACGAACGTAAACTCCGTCGTCGTCATTTGTAAGCTCGAGTCCGGGAAACATTCCTCTAAGCAGAGCGCTTTTGCCGGAGCCTGCATCGCCGATAACACCAATAAGCTTGTCATAGGGTGAAAGATACAGCTGTGCAAGCTGCATACCCAGAGCATACATACGCTGGTGTCCTCTGGGAGCAAAATAACTGCTTAAAATGTGGTTTTGTTGACGTTCCTGCATAATAGGTTCCTCCTTTTCAGATAAGGTTGTTCTGGTTTAAATATTCTAAAGTTGTATCTGGAATAAAAGCTTTAAGCTCTTTTGTGTTCTTGTTTTTTATAAGCTCTCTTACTTTGCTTGCGCTTATTGGTTCGGTGCCATTTTCAAGCCTTTTGAGTTCTTTCACCTCAACGCTGTGCTTTGGCAGGTTTTCTTTAAGTGCCTGATTGTACTGCTCCGTCAACGGAGAAAGCGGCTCGCTGCCTACATAACGGCAGTTAATGGAAAAACGGGGAACAAAGTACTTTGTAAATATTTCGATATCCAAAAGACACTGAACATTGCCGGCACTGTCTCTGTCCTTTAAAAAATACGTAGGGAATGTTGCAGATGATATAAGGTAAGGCCCCGTGGGCAGAACTGTCACGTTTTCAAGGTCTGCCACACCGGCCTTAACCATCTGGAATCTGTCCTTTGCAGAAAACTGGCTTTTGTCTTCTGAAAGCACGAACACATAAAGGCGGTGACATTCCTTTGCAGCAGTTTCTATAAGATATCTGTGGCCAAGGGTAAACGGGTTGCAGTTCATAACCACCGCACCGACTTTACCCGAAGCTGTATCTGCCGGTAGCGAAGACAAAAATAAGCCTATGCCGTCTTTAACACTTTCCATCAGCAGCACATCCTCTGTCTGTGCAATCGGGTAGAAGAAAAGCGATGCAAACATATCTGCATTTTTTGGCTTTGTATAAAGAAACAGATGCCTGTATCCGTTTTCAAATGCATTTTTGCGAAGCTCGGTAATGACTGTTGCAGTAAGCCCCTCACCCTGACGCGAAGAGTCCACGGCAATATATTTAAGCAGATTTTCCTTTCGCGAGCCTGCGGCAATAATAACACCATCGTCCCACACCAGAATAGTTGCATCAGCATCGTCACCCGGAGTGAGACCGGCATTTGAGATAAAACTTTTCCACATGTTTAATTTCTGCCCGTTAAGCCTGCTAATAACCTCAACATTCATAAATAAATCCTTCTTTTTAAAAGATACTGTCTGATAATATTATACACTATTATATCGTGATATGTAAAGCAAAAAGAAAAAACGAAAAAATATTGCAATTTCCTTCGTTGTGGTATACAATAACATTGGATTATTGTGTAATTTTATCACGTTGAAGGGAGAAATCAATTGTGGATATTTTAAAGATTGCATCGGCAGGAACAATGGAGTCCAGCGATGCCTATGTGGAAATTGAACCATCAGATACAGGATTGCAGATTCAGGTGGAGTCGGTTGTTGAAAAGCAGTTCGGTCAGCAGATAAAATCCGCTGTAGAAAGTGTGCTTTCTGAGTGCGGAGTAAAAAACGCTAATGTGCGTGTGGTAGATCGTGGTGCTTTGGAGTGCGTAATACGTGCAAGAGTTGAAACTGCGGTTATGCGTGGGAAGGGGGATGCCTGATGCGTAGAAGTATGTTGTTTTTGCCGGGTAATAACCCAAATATGCTTATAAATGCCGGCACACTGGCAGCAGACGCAGTGATTTTTGATTTAGAAGACGCTGTATCTCCTGCTGAAAAGGATGCTGCCAGAATACTTGTCCGCAATACTATGAAGTATATGGAGCTGGGTAACTGCGAAGTGATAGTGCGTATCAATTCAGTAGACACTACATACTGGCAGGCTGATATTGATGCTATAATACCCTTTAAGCCAAACCTTATACTGCTTCCTAAAACAGGCACAGCTGAGGATGTGCTTATTGCTGACAGATACATAACGGAAACAGAGGCAAAGCTTGGTATTGAAAAAGGCACAATCGGTCTTATGCCGCTTATAGAAACGGCACTGGGTGTAGAGGACTCATATACGATTGCATCTGCCGCAGAAAGAGTAAAGGCGCTTTTCTTGGGTGCTGAAGATTTAACTGCGGATTTACAGTGCAAGCGCACTAAAGAGGGCAGAGAGATTGAGTATGCCAGAACACGCCTTGTTGTAGCGGCACGTGCTGCGGGTGTGGATGTTTATGATACCCCCTTTACAGATGTAAATGATGATGAAGGAATCGTAACCGATGCCAATCTTGCAAAGAGTCTTGGCTTTACAGGTAAAGCTTCAATTTCTCCCAGACACGTAGAGGTTATAAATTCTGTATTCAGCCCCACTCAGGCAGAGATTGATTATGCTTATGAGGTGCTCGATGCCATTGCTCTCGCCAAAGAGCAGGGTAAAGGCGCTATTGCCCTTCACGGTAAAATGATAGATGCACCTATAGTAGCCAGAGCGGAGAGAACAATATCAATGGCAGAAGCACTTGGAATGGACAGGAGGGATATCAATGAATAAGCTTGTAAAATCATTAAAAGAGGCAATACAGCTTTCAGGGCTTAAAGATGGTATGACGGTATCTTTCCACCACCATTTAAGAAACGGCGATTATGTTCTCAATATGGTAATGGATGAGATTTCAAGATTGGGTATAAAGGAGCTTACAGTGAACGCCAGCTCACTGTTTGATGCTCATTTGCCTCTTATAGAGCATATAGAAAAAAAGGTAGTTACAAATGTTTGTGCAAACTATATAGCGTCAGGTCTTGGCAGAGCCTTTTCGAAAGGTATAATGGAAAATCCCGTTCAGTTCCGTACACATGGCGGCAGACCGAGGGATATTGCTTTGGGTAATACTCCCATAGACGTTGCGTTTATAGCTGCACCCACATCAGACCCTATGGGTAACTGCAGCGGTAAATACGGAAAATCTGCCTGCGGAAGCCTGGGCTATGCTTTTGCAGATGCTATGTATGCCAAAAAAGTTATCGTAATTACGGATAACCTTGTGCCGTATCCACTTCAGGACAGGTCTATTTCGGAGGATTATATAGACTATGTTGTAACCGTTGATGCAATCGGCGACCCTAAGGGAATAGTATCGGGAACAACCAAGATAACCCGCGACCCTGTAGGACTCGTAATGGCATCACAGGCGGCAAAGGTTATAGAGGCATCGGGACTTTTGAAAGATGGCTTTTCATTCCAGACCGGTGCTGGCGGTGCTTCACTTGCAGCGGCGAAATTTTTAAAAGATATTATG
>JAZNZL010000047.1:0-4817 GCA_045594925.1 Clostridia bacterium | reverse complement strand
GATGCTGTAAGGAAAGGATAAGACTATGAATAATTTGGATTTGGAAATCAGGGCGTATAAAATAAGAAAACACGCCATTGATGCTGTTCATTCGGCAAAGTCTGGACATCCGGGAGGTTCGCTTTCTATATCGGATGTTTTGTCGTTGCTGTATTTTGAACAGATGAATATAGATAAGGATAACCCTAACTGGGCAGACAGAGACAGGCTTGTGCTTTCAAAAGGCCACTGCGCACCGGCCCTTTATGGAGCGCTTGCAGAGGTTGGATACATACCGGCAGAAGACATAAAGAGCTTCCGTAATATAAATAGCTATCTTCAGGGCCATCCCGATATGAAAAAGGTTCCCGGAGTGGATATGTCTACCGGCTCATTGGGACAGGGCGTGTGCGTTGCTGCGGGAATGGCGCTTGCGGCGAAGCTTGATAAAAAGGATTACCGTGTGTATGCAATTCTGGGTGACGGAGAACTAGAGGAAGGACAGGTTTGGGAGAACGCGATGTTCGCTGCTCACTATAACCTTGATAACCTTACAGTGTTTGTTGATAATAATGGATTGCAGATAGATGGTAATATTACAGATGTTATGTCTCCACTTCCCATAGATAAAAAGTACGAAGCCTTTAACTGGAATGTACTGCTTGCTGATGCACACGATTTTGATTCGTTGCGTGATGCAGTTGAAAAAGCTAAAAACTGTAAAGGCAAGCCCACAGTAATCATAATGAAATCTGTTAAGGGTAAAGGCGTTTCGTATATGGAAAATCAGGCTGGCTGGCACGGAAACGCACCTAACGATGAGCAGTACGCGATTGCTGCCGAAGAACTTGATAATAAGATTAAAGAATTGGAGGCGCTTAAAAATGGCAGATAAGAAAGCTACGAGAGAAGCATACGGAGCCGCATTGGCGGAATTCGGAGCAGATGAGAGAATTGTTGTTTTAGACGCTGACCTTTCAAAATCTACAAAGACAGATATGTTCAAAAAACAGTATCCGGAAAGATTTATAAATTCAGGAATAGCAGAAGCAGATATGATGTGCGTTGCGGCAGGACTTGCTTCCTGCGGAAAAGTGGTGTTTGCAAGTAGCTTTGCAATGTTTGCTGCCGGACGAGCCTTTGAGCAGATAAGAAACTCTGTTTGCTATCCTAATCTTAATGTAAAAATCGGAGCAACGCACGCGGGTATTTCAGTAGGTGAAGATGGCGCTACTCATCAGTGCCTTGAGAATATCGCTCTTATGCGCTCACTTCCCGGTATGGTTATATTGAATCCTGCCGATGCAGTAGAGGCCAAAGCCGCAGTTAAAGCTGCAATTGAATATGAAGGTCCTTGCTATTTGAGATTCGGACGTCTTGCAGTTGAGCAGATTTTTGATGAAGATTATAAATTCGAAATCGGTAAGGGTGTAGAGCTTAAAGAAGGAAAAGATGCAACGATAATTGCAACAGGTCTTATGGTAAGCTTTGCTATGGAAGCTGCAAAAATGCTTGAGGCAGAGGGCATAAATGCAAGGGTTGTAAATATACATACCATAAAGCCTATCGACAGAGATATCATAATAAAAGCATCAAAAGAAACCGGTGCAATCGTCACTGCAGAGGAGCATAATATAATCGGAGGACTTGGCAGTGCTGTTGCGGAGGTGCTCTGTGAAAGCGCGCCTTGTGTTTTAAGACGTATAGGCACAAAGGATGTGTTCGGACGTTCAGGCACTCCGGCAGAGCTTTTTAAAGCCTATGAGCTCACGGCTGAGGATATTGCAGAAAGTGTTAAGCAGGCAATAGCTGCTAAAAATTAACAGTATAACATAAAAATAAGTTTTGCCGCATAAAGTTAAAACACGGAATAATTCTGTGGGAGGTAGACTTTATGCGGCATATTTTTATGCACATCCGCAAAAAACATTTAAGGCATTTATCGGTATTGATGAGTTTGGTGATTCTGTTTTCCGTCAGCCTGAATGTGGCATATATACCTGTTGTTTCAGCAGAAAACACGCCCGAAACAGCTGTAGAGCTGAAAGCTCCGTCTGCACTTTTGATGGACAGCGCCACCGGAACAATTCTCTATGAGAAAAATAGTAATGAACGCAGAGCCATGGCGAGTGTTACAAAGATAATGACAATGTTACTTGCTATGGAAGCTATAGACGGCGGCAGTATGACCTATGATGAAATGATAACCGGCAGTGCACACGCAAAAAGTATGGGTGGCTCCACTATATTTTTGGAGGAGGGCGAACAGCTCAGCGTTCGTGATATTTTAAAGGGAATAGCTGTTTCGTCGGGAAATGATGCAGCGGTTGCTATGGCAGAGCATATTGCCGGTACAGAGGAAAATTTTGTAGCAAGGATGAACGAACGTGCTTCGCAGCTTGGAATGGAGAATACACATTTTGTAAACTGTAATGGTCTTGATGCACAAGGGCATTATTCCAGTGCTTATGATATAGCGCTTATGAGCAGAGAATTGCTAAAGCACCCTGATATACATAATTTCACAACTATCTGGATGGATTCACTGCGTGACGGTAAATTTACTCTTTCAAATACTAATAAGCTGGTTCGTTTTTACGAGGGGGCAACAGGGCTTAAAACAGGCTCAACAGATGATGCGCTGTTCTGCGTATCGGCGACGGCAAAGAGGAATGGCTTGCACCTTATAGCAGTAATAATGGCATCCCCAACATCAAAAGACAGAGTAAGTGATGCAAGTAAGCTTTTGAATTACGGATTTGCAAATTATGCAGTGCAGAAGGTAATGGGAGATGGCGAAGCAGTTTGTGAGCAGCCGGTGTCAAAGGGGCTGAAAAAAACCACAACACTAATTGCGTCGCAACCATTTGAGGTCCTTGTTAAAAAAGGAGAAAAATTAGATATAGAAAAGAGAAATGTTTTCACATCAGGTTTTGTGGCTCCAATAGCAAAAGGCGAAAAAGCGGGAACAGTGGAATACTATAAAAATGGTGAGAAAATAGGTGAAAGCGAAATTGTGTTTTCCGAGGATATAGCAAAATACGGATTTTCTGATGTGTTTATGCAAATGGTTCGTTTGTGGGCGTCTGGCGGATTTAGTCGAAATTAAAAACCATAAAACCAAAGAAAAATGTAACACGTTTGTCATACTGCAAGGGGCTTTTGATGCCTTTTGCAGTATTTTTATGTTGGTTTTTTTCTGTTTTTGATGTTTTTTTCTGCGAAAAGTGTTGACTTTGATTGTTTTATGAATTATACTAATAGTAGCAGATTAGGAGGTAATATATATGAAAAAGGTTTACACTGCAGATATCCCTAAATCAGAAAGAATCGGAAAGCTTATAGAGAAGCTTTATGCTGATGAACCTGTAATAGAGGCATCACGTGCTGAGATTATTACAGAAAGCTATAAAAGTACAGAGGGTCAGCCTACTGTTTTGAGAAAGGCAAAAGCGTTTAAAGCACTTGCTGAAAAGCTGCCTATAACCATAAGAGATTATGAGCTTGTTGTTGGTAGTAGCTGTGTTGCTTCGCGTGGTTGCCAGACATTTCCGGAGTTTTCTTATAAGTGGCTTGAGGATGAGTTTGATACAGTAGCCACAAGAAGTGCGGACCCGTTTAATATTACTAAAGAAACTGCTGACAGATTAAGAGAAGTACATAAATACTGGGCAGGTAAGACCACCAGTGAGCTTGCTACGTCATATATGGCACCTGAAACCTTAACTGCTATTGAGCATAATATTTTCACTGCCGGAAACTATTTTTATAATGGTATCGGTCACGTGAGCGTAGATTACGCAAAGGTGCTTAAAATAGGTTATAAGGGAATATATGATCAGGCAAAAGCTGAAAGAGATAAATGTAATGTTTATGACAGTGATTATGCTAAAAGATTTAATTTCCTTACGGCAGTAATGGAAAGCTGTGAAGCAGCAGTTATATACGCTAAAAGATATGCTGCACTTGCTCGCGAGATGGCAGGTAACTGCACAGATATAAAACGTCGTGATGAACTTCTTGTAATTGCGCAAAACTGCGAAAACGTTCCTATGAATGGAGCTAAGAGCTTCCACGAAGCTTGTCAGGCATTCTGGTTTGTTCAGCTTCTTATTCAGACAGAATCCAGTGGTCACTCCATTTCGCCAGGTCGTTTTGACCAGTATATGTATCCTTATTATATAAAAGATATAGAAAGCGGAAAGCTCACACGTGAGGCGGCACAGGAGCTTGTAGATTGTGTGTGGGTTAAGCTTAACGGCTTAAATAAAGTGCGCGATGCACTTTCGGCTGCAGGCTTTGCAGGCTATAGTATGTTCCAGAACCTTGTTGTGGGCGGTCAGGATATACACGGTATGGACGCAACCAATGACTTGTCGTATATGTGTATAAGCGCTTCAATGCACGTTAATCTTCCGCAGCCGTCACTTTCAATGCGAGTGTGGAACGGCACACCCCACGAACTGCTTGTAAAAGCGGCAGAGCTTACAAGAACAGGTATAGGACTACCTGCTTATTATAACGATGAAATTATCATACCCGCACTCATATCAAGGGGATTAAAGCTTGAAGATGCGCGTGATTACTGTATAATCGGCTGTGTAGAACCGCAGAAAGGCGGAAAGACAGACGGCTGGCACGATGCCGCATTTTTCAATATGTGCCGACCGATGGAGCTTGTATTTTCCAATGGTATGGATAAGGGAGTTCAGGTTGGTCTTAAAACTGGTGAGCTTTCAGACTTTGACACTTATGAAAAACTCTTTGATGCATATAAAAAGCAGATGGAATATACCATCGGCCTTATGGTGAATGCGGATAATGCTATAGATACAGCT
>JAZNZL010000046.1:0-7381 GCA_045594925.1 Clostridia bacterium | reverse complement strand
CAGAAAAAGCTGCTATGACAGAAACTCTGCCGTCAGCAAAGGACTTTGAAGCAAAGCAATATTCAGGAGCCGATAAAACTGTTGTGGCTGTTTATGAAGGCAGAGCTGATGGTAAAACAGTAGGCTATTGCGTAAAGACAGAGCCTGTAGGCTATGGCGGTGCTGTATCAATGATGGTTGGTGTGGATGTAAGCGGTACTGTTAATGGAGTAAAGATAGTCAGTATGAGCGAAACTCCCGGACTTGGAGCAAAGGCTAAAGAGAAAGCCTTTACAGACGGGTATGCCGGTAAAAAAGCCGGAGTAAAGGTGATTAAGTCGGGCATCCCGGCAGAAAATGAAATATCTGCAATATCGGGAGCTACTATAACGTCCAAAGCGGTAACAGCAGGAGTGAATTCCGCAGTTGCTGCAGTAGAAGGCTATAGACAGGAGGGGTTGAATTGAAATACAGAGATATATTTAAAAACGGTATTATCGAGGAAAACCCTACCTTTGTGCAGCTTCTGGGAATGTGCCCCACACTTGCGGTAACCACGTCTGTAAGTAACTCTATAGGTATGGGGCTTTCAGCTACGTTTGTTCTTATGTGCTCAAACCTTGCCATATCACTGGTGAGAAAGGTAATACCAAATAAAATAAGAATAGCGGCATACGTTGTAATTATTGCTACATTCGTATCCATAATAGAAATGCTTTTGAAGGCATATCTTCCTGAATTGTCAGAATCATTGGGGATGTTTGTGCCACTTATAGTTGTAAACTGTATAATTCTTGCACGCGCCGAAAGCTTTGCGGCAAAAAATGCCCCCATTCCCAGTGCCCTTGATGGAATCTCAATGGGACTTGGTTTTACGGGCGCACTTACAATAATCGGTGCAATTCGTGAGCTTCTTGGTAACGGCACACTTTTAGGCTTTTCAGTTTTTGGCGCATCATATAATCCTGCGCTGATATTTATACTCCCACCGGGAGCGTTTTTAGTGCTTGGCACACTGATAGCCGTAATCAATATGATAAAAGACCGGGCAAAAGCGAAGGAGGCGGATGAAAGATGAGTCTTATAAAAGATTTTCTGGTTCTTGCCATAACGGCTATGCTGGTAGAAAACTTCGTTCTTGTAAAGTTTATGGGTATCTGCCCGTTTCTTGGCGTTTCAAAGAAAGTGGAAACCGCTACCGGTATGGGACTTGCTGTTACGTTTGTAATGGTGGCAGCATCGGCACTGACCTGGCTTGTGAATAAATATGTAATAGCAAGCGCACCGTATCTGCAGACTATAGCCTTTATACTTGTAATAGCTGCTCTTGTGCAGTTTGTAGAAATGTTTGTAAAAAAGGCAGTACCTGCATTGTATTCAACTCTTGGAATATATCTTCCACTAATCACTACCAACTGTGCGGTGCTTGGTGTAACTATGATAAATGTCCAGAGAGAGTATTCTTTTGGTATATCACTTTGGTATTCCTTCGCGGCGGCACTTGGATTTATGCTTGCAATAGTTCTTTTTGCCGGAGTACGTGAAAGACTGGAAGCATCAGCAATCCCGAAATATTTAAAAGGCTTTCCAATAGCACTTATTTCAGCGGGACTTTTGTCGATTGCGTTTTTAGGCTTTCAGGGATTGTCGTTTTAAGGGGGTATAGATATGTCAGAGATATTACTTCCCGCAATAGCGGTAGGAGTGGTGGCACTTGTGCTTGGTGCACTGCTTGCGTATGCTTCTATCGTATTTAAAGTGGAAACAGACGAACGTGAAGAAAAAATAGGCGAGATATTACCTGGAGCAAACTGCGGTGGCTGCGGATATGCAGGCTGCAGCGCTTTTGCTAAGGCAATAGTGGAAGATGGAGCAGAGATTATAAAGTGTAATCTTATGACGGACGAAAAACTGGCTGAAATATCTGCTATTATGGGTGTGCAAGCCGGCAAAAAGATAAAAAAGAGAGCCTATGTGATGTGCAAAGGTACTTGTGAGGCTGCTAAAGATAAGTATGAGTATTATGGAGTAGATGATTGCACTACTGCATCACAGCTCGGTGGTGGTGCAAAAGCTTGTGCCTATGGCTGTCTTGGTCTTGGTAGCTGTGTGAAGAAATGTCCTTTTGGGGCATTGAGTATTAAAAACGGTGTTGCCGTTGTAGATGATGAAAAATGTACCGGCTGCGGAGCTTGCTCAAATGTATGTCCCAAAGCTCTAATAAAAATCACAGAGGTTAAGCCACAGGCGGTTGTAGGCTGTGCATCAAAGGATAAAGGCGCTGTAGTTAGAAGTTTTTGTGATGCAGGTTGTATCGGCTGTAAAATCTGTGAGAAAAAGTGCGAGTTTGATGCTATACATATAGAAGATAACCTTGCAAGGGTGGATTCTTCAAAATGTACAGCCTGCGGATTATGTGCAGAGGCTTGTCCCAAGAAAATAATAGAAATGCTGTAATAAAAACAAAAAAAGCACCTGAGGGTGCTTTTTTCATTTTCTTTGAGCGACATTGTCAGATCCCTTTATTATGGAATTTTCGGGGAAAACACCTCTTAATGCGGTGAGCGGATATACTGATGTGTTTTTGCCGATTATCGTACCCGGATTTAATACACATCCGCAGCCTATGTCAGCACCGTCAGCTAAAAATGCGCCAACCTTGCGTAATCCTGTTTCGTACTCATTTTCGCCGTGTACTGTAACCGTCTTGCCGTCAGCTTTTAGGTTTGAGCATATTGTACCTGCGCCCAAATGTGCTTTGTTTCCGAGGATAGAATCTCCCACATAATTGTAATGGGGTACCTGAACGCCATCGAGTAAAACGCAGTTTTTTAGCTCGCTTGAATTACCTATAACACAATTTAAACCGGTTATAACGTTGCCTCTTATAAAAGCACCTGGTCGTATCTGCGTGCCAGCTCCTATAATGGCGGGTGCTTCAATAGTAGCAGTAGGATGAACGTTAACGTTTTCTCCTGCCAGAACATTCTCTTGTATCATCCTGTAACCGTCGATGCCACTTTCAATTATTTTGCTGATGTATTCTTTTATGCGGGGGAGAATATCCCAAGGGTATTGACTGCTTGTAAGAAGCGGTAAAATATACGCATTTTCACAATGGAAAAGCTCTTTTGTTTTAACCTTTTTAACCAATGCAGTGACCTCCCTTTGAGATGGCATTTTCCATTCTGTCTGCATATTCAACACATAATCTTTCCGTTTCACATTCTGTCATAATTCTGATAACCGGTTCCGTACCGCTTTGCCGTAAAAGGATTCTTCCTTTGTTGCCTATGAGCTTTTCAATGGTCTCTCTTTCACTTATAACAGAGCTGTCTGCCATAACAGCCGCTTTGTCTTTAACACGTATGCTTTTGGTGTACTGAGGATATAGTTTAACTTCTGCGCAAAGCTCGGCGATAGACATCTTGGAATCGCAGATTTGTTCGGTAATCATAATGGCGGTAAGTAATCCGTCTCCGGTGGTGGCATATTTTTTGAGAATAATGTGTCCTGATTGTTCACCGCCAAGACTGTATCCGTTTTCCTGCATACATTCATATACAAATCGGTCGCCAACTGTAGTCTGCACACATTTTATGCCTTCCTTTTCAAGACTTGAAATAAGACCGCTGTTGGACATAACCGTTGCTACAATGGTATCATCGTTAAGCATACCGCGTGATTTCAGGCGTTTTCCCAGAATGTATAACATAGCGTCACCGTCTACGATGTTTCCGCTTCCGTCAACAGCAATACACCTGTCGCAATCACCATCAAAGGCAAATCCTATATCCAGATGATTTTCTTTGACTATCCTGCATAACCTTTCAGTGTTTGTAGAGCCGCAATCCTTGTTCACATTAAGCCCGTCAGGCTCGGCGCCAATTACTGTTGTCTGTGCCCCCAACGCAGCAAACACAGATTTTGCTATCATCCAGGAAGCTCCATTTGCACAGTCAAGACCTATTCTTAAGTTTTTGTAAGAGTTGGATGCAAGAGAGATAAGATATCCAACATATCGGTTTCTTCCGGATACATAGTCAATAATTCTGCCTATACGCTCGCGCTGTGCAAGGGGAAGATCGCCGTTTGTAATGCCCAGAGATTCAAGGTTTCCGTCAAGATATGCTTCTATTAAAGATGTTGTTCTGTCGTCAAGCTTTTCACCGAAACGGTTGATAATCTTTATTCCGTTATCGTAGAAAGGATTGTGCGATGCGGTAATCATAATGCCGCAGTCAAAACCATCTTGCCTTGTAACGTAAGATACACTAGGTGTTGTGGTAACGTGCAGCATATAAGCGTCTGCGCCGGAAGCAGTTATGCCGGCAACTATTGAATACTCAAGCATATAGCTTGAACGACGTGTATCTTTTCCAATCACGATTTTCGGACGATAAGCAGCCTTGTCGCAGCCGGACAACACAGAAGAGAAGTACCAACCCAAAAATCTGCCCACCTTGTAAGCCTGCATAGATGTAAGATTCACATTTGCTTCACCTCTGAAGCCGTCAGTTCCGAAATACCTGTTGCCTTTGGAAGCATCGGGATTTTGCTTGTGCAGCAGATTTTTTTGCGTAGGTATATCCTGATGAACCGCTTTTGAATATACGTCTTTGCTATCAGTTGCCAAATGAAATCATCCTTTCAAAGATTGTAGTAAATACCTCTGTATAATATTTTACTGTAAAGAATAGAATTTATGTAATATATCGAAAACCCTTATAGTTAGACAAAACAGTGTGTAAAAAGTCATCAAAATTTATAAAATTTCGACAAAATGAAAAAAAGTTAAAATAGTGTTTGAAAAATGAAAATATTTGTGATATAATCAGTACGTATGTTTATATCTTATTTTTAATTAACATAAAAACTTGATAGGAGGCAAAATTATCATGGCAAAAACATTTAAGACCATGGACGGTAACTGTGCTGCCGCACACTGCGCGTATGCGTTTACAGAAGTTGCAGCAATTTACCCCATTACCCCTTCATCAACAATGGCAGAGTATGTTGATGAGTGGAGCGCAAAAGGCCTGAAGAACATCTACGGTGAAACTGTAGAGGTTGTAGAGATGCAGTCAGAGGCTGGTGCAGCAGGTGCTGTACACGGTTCTTTGCAGGCAGGTGCAATGACAACCACATTCACAGCTTCACAGGGCTTGCTCCTTATGATTCCGAATATGTATAAAATCGCAGGTGAGCTTCTTCCCAGCGTATTCCACGTAAGCGCACGTGCACTTGCAGCACACGCACTTAACATCTTTGGAGACCATCAGGACGTTATGGCTTGCCGTCAGACAGGTTTTGCTATGCTTGCGTCAGGCAGCGTACAGGAAACAATGGATTTAGGTGGCGTAGCACATCTTGCGTCAATTAAGGGTAGAGTACCTTTCCTTCACTTCTTTGATGGATTCCGCACATCACACGAAATCCAGAAGATTGAGGTAATGGATTATGAAGACCTTAAAAAGCTGGTTGACTGGAAAGCCTTAAAAGAATTTAAAGACAGAGCATTGAACCCTGAGCATCCTGTACTTCGTGGTACAGCACAGAATGGTGATATTTACTTCCAGGGTAGAGAAGCTTGTAATAAGTACTACGATGCAATTCCTGATATCGTAGCAGATTATATGAAAGAAATCACAAAGATTACAGGCCGTGAGTATAAGCCCTTTAACTACTACGGAGCAGCAGATGCTAAGAAAGTTATCGTAGCAATGGGTAGTGTATGTCAGGCATTGGAAGAAACAGTAGATTACCTCAACGCAAAAGGTGAAAAGGTTGGTGTGCTTGAAGTTCACCTTTACAGACCTTTCTCTGCAAAATACTTCTTTGATGTAATGCCTAAGACAGTAGAGAAGATTGCTGTACTTGACAGAACAAAAGAACCCGGTTCATTGGGTGAGCCTTTGTACCTTGATGTGTGCAACCTTTATAAAGATTGCGATAAAGCTCCTATGATTATCGGCGGACGTTTTGGTCTTGGTTCAAAAGACACAACTCCCACACAGCTGGTTGCAGTATTTAATAACCTTGATGCAAAAGAGCCTAAGAAAGAGTTTACAATCGGTATCAATGACGATGTAACAAACCTTTCACTTGAGCTTGGCGAGAGAGTAAACGCAGCGCCTGCAGGAGCAACACGTTGTAAGTTCTGGGGCTTTGGTTCAGACGGTACAGTTGGTGCTAATAAAGACGCAATCAAGATTATCGGTGACAATACAGATATGTATGCACAGGCATATTTTGATTATGACTCAAAGAAATCCGGCGGTGTAACTATGTCTCACTTGAGATTTGGTAAAACACCAATCAAGTCAACATACTTGCTTGACGAAGCTGATTATATTGCGTGCCATAAGCCTGCATATGTATATCAGTATGATGTACTTGAAGGTCTTAAAAAAGGCGGAACATTCCTTTTGAACTGCGTATGGACACCCGAAGAGCTTAATGACAGACTTCCTGCTAATGTAAAACGTTATATAGCAGAGAACGAAATCGAGTTCTATACAATCAATGCAGTAGATGTTGCGGTTAAAGTGGGTCTTGGTCCGAACCGTATCAACATGGTAACACAGAGTGCATTCTTCAAGCTTTCAGGTGTTATTCCTTTTGAAGAAGCAGTTAAGCTTATTAAAGAGGCAATCAAGAAGACATACGGTAAGAAGGGTGACGAAATCGTTAATATGAACTGCGCAGCAGTTGATGGTGCTATTGATGCACTTGTTAAGATTGACGTACCTGCAGACTGGAAAGATGCTAAGGACGATGTAGTTGTAGACAGCAACCGTCCTGAATTCATCACAAAGGTTGTAGACCCTGTTAATGCACAGAGAGGTAATAAGCTTCCTGTAAGCACATTCCTTGGCAGAGAAGACGGTACATTTGAAACAGGCACATCAAGATACGAGAAACGCGGTGTAGCCGTAATGGTACCTGATTGGCAGAAAGACACCTGTATCCAGTGTAACCAGTGTTCACTTGTTTGTCCTCATGCAGCAATCCGTCCTGTACTTGTAGACGAAGCAGAAAAAGCTGCAGCACCTGCAAGCTTTGAAACACTCAAAGCAATCGGTAAGGACTTTGCAGGTCTTGAGTTCAGAATTCAAGTATCACCTTTGGATTGCTTGGGCTGCGGTGTTTGTGCGAATGTATGTCCTGCTCCTAAGGGTAAGGCACTTGTTATGAAGCCTATCGATGAAGTATCAGCGGTTCAGGCAGAGAACTGGACATACGGTATCGAAAAGGTAGCTAATAAAGCACACCTTGTTGATAAATCTTCAAATATCAAGAATTCACAGTTCGCTCAGCCATATCTTGAGTTCTCCGGAGCTTGTGCAGGCTGTGGTGAAACACCTTATATCAAGCTTATCACACAGCTCTTTGGTGACAG
>JAZNZL010000045.1:0-3293 GCA_045594925.1 Clostridia bacterium | reverse complement strand
TTTTTAGATATTGGCTTTAAGCTGTTTCTTAAGCTCTGAAATGACTTTACGTATATGCTTGTCTGTAAGCTCTTTCCCTGTGCTGATTTTATCTGCTACAGTTTCATCAACCACATTCAATGATGTTACGTGCTTCATTTTCTTTTTCTTAAGGTTATTAAGCTTTCTGCTTTTACCGTTACACAAATACAAAAATTCGTTATCAAGTGATAATACTATAAAATATTTACCCTTATCTTTTCCCGCATTTGCATATACGATTTCTCCGGGATGAAACCTCAACTCCATCACCTCTGCAAACATGTAAGCAATTCGGGCTCACCGTCTGTTATCAAGATGGTGTTTTCATAGTGTGCAGCAAGGGTTCCATCGGCAGTGACTACTGTCCAGCCGTCTTTCAACCTGTTTACTGCAAATCCGCCCTGATTTACCATCGGCTCTATGGCAAGAGTCATTCCCTTTACAAGTCGTAACCCGTGTCCCGATTTTCCGTAGTTTGGAACCTCCGGGTCCTCGTGTAAAGCTTTTCCTATGCCGTGACCGCAGTAATTTCTTACAACACTGTATCCGTTCTTTTCAACATAGTCCTGAATAGCCGCAGACACCGTATACAGTCTCTCTCCGTGACGGGCATACTTTATTCCTTCGAAAAAGCTCTGCTCTGTCACATCTATAAGTCGCTGTGCCTCAGGAGATATATCCCCTACAGCAAAGGTTCTGCAAGCATCACCGTGATATCCGTCTTTCAAGGCGCCGATATCTATGCTTATGATATCGCCATCTTTCAGCTTATCTGCTCCGGGTATACCGTGAATGACTACATTATTTACCGAAGTACAGATACTGGCAGGGAAACCGTTATATTTAAGGAAAGAGGGTTTTGCCCCTTGACTTAATATGAACTCCCTCGCAACTGTATCAAGTTCTTTTGTTGTAATTCCGGCTTTTACATAAGGCTTAAGTGCTTCAAACGTGTCATAAACGATTTTTCCGGCGCTACGCATTTTTACTACTTCCGTCGGAGATTTAATATATATCATTATTCCTACGCTCCATACTTAATCCAGTTTAAGCCCTATGGCTTTGAAGACTTCCTCTGTTGTGGCTGCTATCTGGTCTTTACCGTAAACGGTGACAAGCTTACCGGAGTCTTTATAATACTTTTTAAGCGGCTCCGTCTGCTTATGATATACCTTAAGCCTTTTTTCAATGGTTTCCGGTGTATCGTCATCTCTTGTGACCAGCTCTGTACCGCATCTCTCACATTTATCTCCCGCAGAGGATGGATTGCTGACAACGTGATAGGTCGCTGCGCATTTCGGACATTCTCTCCTGCCTGAAAGACGCTTTACTATAACACTGTCTTCTACCTCTAAGGAAATAACGTAATCAATATCGGTACCGCTTTTATCAAGCGCTTCCGCCTGAACAATCGTTCGGGGAAATCCGTCCAATATAAAACCGTTCTCACAGTCGGGCATCGAAATCCTTTCATACAAAAGGCCGATTATCATATCATCCGGAACAAGCTGTCCGTTATCGATATACTTTTTCGCTTCAATACCCGTCTGCGTTTTTTCTTTAATTGCAGTTCTTATTATAGCACCTGTTGATATTGCAGGAACAGAAAGCTTCTCCTCAAGCGCTGCCGCCTGAGTGCCCTTTCCTGCTCCCGGTGCACCTAACATTATGAGTTTCATATCTGCACCTACACTCTTAAAAATGATTATTCAAGAAATCCTTTGTAGTGGCGCATAAGCATCTGTGACTCAATCTGTTTTACGGTTTCAAGTGCAACACCAACCATAATCAGCATTGATGTTCCGCCGATTGAAATTGAAAATCCAATGAATTTTCCAAGTATCAACGGTAATGATGCTATAATTCCCAAGAACAGTGCTCCTGTAAGAGTAATCTTTGAAAGAATTCTGCTTACATAATCGCTGGTGGGCTTTCCGGGACGTATTCCGGGAACAAATCCACCATTCTTCTTCATATTGTTTGCAATTTCAATCGGATTGAACTGAATTGCTGTATAGAAATATGTGAAGAAGATAATGAGCAACAAATATACTATAATGTATACCCACGAATTAGGTGAAATCACACTTAAAACCTTATACCAGAAGCCCGATGTGGGTGCTCCGAACAGGTTCATAATTGTTGATGGGAATGACATTATTGACATCGCAAAGATAATCGGAATAACGCCTGCCATTGACACCTTAATCGGAATATGTGTGCTCTGTCCGCCGTACATCTTACGGCCTACCATACGTTTCGCATACTGAACGGGAATACGTCTTTCAGCGTCGTTAATAAATACAACGAATGCTACCATAGCAAGTGCCAATATAGCTATTACAATAACTGCCCAGATATTGATTGCTCCTGCAAGCAGGTTATTATAAAGACTTGCTACTGTTGAAGGCAAGCTTGAAACGATACCGGCAAAGATAATCATTGATATACCGTTTCCTATGCCGTTTTCTGTGATTTTCTCACCCAGCCACATCAAAAATGCAGTACCTGCAGTAAATGTTGTAGCTATAATGATAAATGACCAGAATCCGGGGTTCTCAACTGCTCCCTTTATACCGAAGTACAATCCTATTGCCTGAATAAGCGCAAGAATGATTGTGCCGTAACGTGTCCAGGATGCAATCTTCTTTCTGCCTTCTTCGCCCTCTTTTGACATACGCTCAAGGGCCGGAATTGCTACTGTCAACAGCTGCAATATAATCGAGCTGTTAATATACGGTGTGATACCCATTGCAAAGATTGTTGCGTTTGAAAACGCACCTCCGGAAAATGAATCCATCAATGCAAACAGGGTGTTTCCGTCACCGATGAGCTGTTTCAATGCTTCGCTATTAAGGCCGGGAACAGGAATAAATGTTCCGAGTCTGAATATTGCAAGCATCAAAAGTGTGAAAAGCATTTTCTTTCTTAAATCAGGGATTTTCCAAGCATCTCTAATTATCTGAAACACTTATATCACCTCTGCCTTCCCACCGGCAGCTTCGATTTTCTCCTTGGCGCTGGCGGTGAATTTCTTAGCCTGAACGGTAACCTTCTTCTCAAGTGTGCCGTTTCCTAAAACTTTAACTCCATCGCATACCTTTTTGATAACGCCTGCTTCCTTTAAAGCTTTTGCATCAACTACTGCGCCATCTTCAAAAATATTAAAATCGGAAACCTTGACTTCCGCATATTCTGTAGCAAATATATTTGTGAATCCGCGTTTGGGAAGACGTCTGTATATAGGCATCTGTCCACCTTCAAAGCCGAGT
>JAZNZL010000044.1:0-3699 GCA_045594925.1 Clostridia bacterium | reverse complement strand
GATTTGAAAAGAAACATCGGAGAAACTGTGGAGGACTATATTTACCGCAGACTGATACCTCATACACAGCTGAGCAGACAAAAAGATATAAATAAGCTTTTAAAGGGAGTAAACTTTGGCAATTGTGCTGTTTTTGTAGATACGCTGAATGTGGGGTTTTCTGCTGAGGTAAAGGGCTGGGAGCACAGAGGCGTAAGTGAGCCTGATAATGAAACGGTTGTTCAGGGACCTCATGAAGGGTTTAATGAGATGTTCAGGGCTAATACAGCTATGATAAGACGTACGCTCAACACCTGTGACCTTGTCATGAAAAACATACCTCTCGGCAGAACCAGCCAGACACCGGCTGCTGTGTGCTATTTAAAGAATGTTGCCAATTCTTCGTTGGTTGATGAAGTGTGCTACAGACTTGAAAACATTAAAACAGAGTATATCCTTTCATCGCTGACTCTTGCTCAGTATATAGAGGATGCATCCTTTGTGTCTGTTCCCCAGATTATAACCACAGAACGTCCGGACCGTGTGTGTAATGCACTTGCAGAGGGCAGGGTCGCTATAGTGGTAAGCGGAAGCTCACAGGTGCTTATAGTGCCTGCTACGGTGTTTGATGTGGCGTCATCTCCTGAGGATGCATATTTAAGATACCCCTATGCACTGCTAACAAGATTTATAAGAATAATCGCCATAGCACTGTCGCTGCTTGCACCGGCTCTGTTTATAGCGGTAATGAATTTTCATCAGGAGCTGATTCTAACAGATATTTTGTTTGCACTTTCAAAGGCGCGCTCCTCAGTGCCGTTTTCCTCATTGGTAGAGCTTCTTTTGATGGAGCTGTCCTTTGAGCTTATAAAGGAGGCAAGCATTCGTGTTCCCGGTCCTATAGGTTCATCACTTGGTATAGTTGGCGGACTGATACTGGGTCAGGCGGCGGTATCGGCAAATATAGTAAGCCCTATAATGATAATAGTGGTATCGGTAGCCGGTATTGCGTCTTTTGCAATCCCCAGCTATCAGCTTGCGTTTTCACTGAGGTTTATGCGGTTTGTATATACCTTTGCGGCAGCAGCGGCAGGATTTTTAGGCGTTTTTGCGGTGATGTTTGTTGACACTCTTCTTATAGTTAATACCAAATCATTTGGTACGTCGTATACTGCACCGGTATCACCCAGAACAAAAGGAAAGGTATGGGAAATACTTTTTTCCGCACCGGTTTGGAAGAAGGGTGAAAGACCACAGTATCTTAATCCTAAGGATAAAAAAGACAGCAAAAAAATAAGCCGTGAATGGAAGTACAAAAAGAGGTGATAAAAATGTCGGACAGAAATATTCGTTCCGTAGGCAACCGCGAGATTGTATGGCTTCTTGTAACTATGGTTGTATCAAAAATCCTGTTTGCCGATATCGGCGGATATGTGCAAAGAAGCGGAACGGCTGCATATGTGCAGACTTTCTTTTGCTGTTTGCTGTATCTTGCGACCTTTGCAGCTACAGTTTTTCTGTCGGGAGAGGATACAGATGTTATCAAAGCCTGTAAAGACGGACTTGGAAAAAAGGCAGCCACATCACTTGGACTGATTTTCTCTGTTTTACTGCTGTTGCTTGCCGGAGTTATGTTCAGAGTGTACGCAGATGTTATATCGTCTATTGCGCTGCCGGAAAGCCCGTCGATTTTTATATTGCTGATTCTGATTGTAGCAGCAGCTTTTGCAGCATTTGCCGGAGTCGGTACTGTAACTGCGTATTCCTATGTGGCGGGCATAGTGCTTGCCATAGCGCTTGCAGCCATACTGGCACTTAATATCCCTAATTACGATTTAACCAATATTTATCCGCTGATGGGAACAGGCGCAGATAAGATTTTTACAGGCTTTGAGGGTATGAACGTATATGCGGATGTGGTCCTGATTTTTCTGATTACACCATATCTCAAATCCGGAACCTCCGTAAGTCGCTCAGGGATAAAGTCAATACTTATATCCGGTGCTTTAATTACGGCAACTACCTTTTGTTATGTACTGACGGTTGAGTACCCTTTTTCAGGAGAGCTTACATTACCGGTACTTGAGATTGCTTTTGATGTGAATCTGGATGTGATTTTCCAACGTGCAGAGGGATTGTTTTTCTTCGTTTGGATATTTTCAGGCTTTATTGTAACCGGCGTTTATATATGCTTTTCTTTGCTGTGCTTTGTGCGTAGCTTTGAGCTTTCTGACAGACGTGCGCCTATAGGAGCATTTCTGTTTCTGGCGGTGTGTATAGCATTGTTTGCCGAAAACGCTGCACAAAGCAGTAAAGCATATGGCTGGTTCTATAATACCTTTACAGCTTTGGCGGTTGCGCTGCCGGTGACAGTGTTTGGAATAAGAAGACTAAAAAGGAGATGAGTAGTCCTTGTGAAAAAGTTACTGGTGGCAGCGCTTATTTTATGTACGACAATAATTAGCGGCTGCGGAAATGAAATAGATGATATTGCCTATGTGGTTGCAGTGGGTGTTGATTTAAGTGATGACGCAGAGTACGCTTTCACCTTTGCGATAGGTAATCCCGGCAGTATCAGTTCAGGTGAAGAAGGCGGCGGGGATGAAAATGTTCTTGTGGTTGAAACTGCAACTGGCAACAGCCTTTTTACCGCAGGCGAAAAGATAGAAAGGCTCACCGGACAGAAGATTAATTTCTCCCACGCGGAGCTTATGGTAGTATCGCAGGATTTGGCTCAGTATGGTATAACGCCGCTTTTAGATTCAATTATGCGAAATCTTAATCAAAGACCTAAGCTTGTTCCGGCGGTGTCATTATCGTCGGCTCAGGAGGTTGTAAAGTCAATCCGTTCAAAGTTCGAGGGCAATCCTGAAAAATATCTGAAAAAGATTTTTGAGGATAAGGGTAAAGGTGCATATTTTAACAGCCGTGAGGTTCTTGGCAGAATGAAAAGTCCGGATGGTGGTATAGGAATACCATTGGTGGCGGTGGATGACGGCGGCATTTCCGTATCTTCCGTGGCAATTTTTCAAAATGGATATATGAAAAGCACCCTTGAAGATTTAATGTGTTATAAGCTCCTTTGCGGGAAAGGCGGTAATTTCAGTTATGATGCAGACCCAGAGGGCACTCTTTTTCTCAATCAGCGAGCTAAACCTGTGGTAAAGATTTTTGCTGATGAAAAGCTCACTATAGATATTTATGTTGCCATTGACAGCAGTATTGCGGTGCTCAAAGCAGATAATAAAGAAGCTCTGCGGTATGTAGCCGCAGAGCAAATACGGAAAAGACTTATAGATACACTTGTTGAGTCGCGGGATAAGGGTAGCGATGTATTTGGCTTTTTCAAATACGGAAAGAGCAGTTTTTTAACGGAAGAAGCTTGGAATGCGTATAACTGGAGGGAGCGGTATAAAACTGCGCAATTCAATGTAACCGTTGAAATATTACCTGAAAAAACGGGACTACTGAAAGGAGCAGCGTAATGTGGTATATAATGCTTGCAGTGGGAATTTATCTTTGTGTGTATACATCCTCTTATGGCATATGGGAGTGGAACAGAGGCAATAAAACGGGTGCTGTGGCGGTGTGGCTGCTGTGCCTGACAGTTGTAGCAGCTCCTGTTGTCGGAATATTTTTTTGAAAAGATACCACCGCAGCGCTAAAAAACCTCCGGAAGCCAACCCTTGTAAGGGTGATTTCCGGAGGTTTGTTTAGTTG
>JAZNZL010000043.1:0-7295 GCA_045594925.1 Clostridia bacterium | reverse complement strand
TGCTGAGTATTATTCCTTGCCTGTGCTTGACCTGTACGCTGTAAGCGGTATACAGCCTGCCATTGAGGAAATCAGGCAAATGTATATGCCGGACGGTCTGCATCCTAACGACGCGGGACACCGGATAATAGCGCATAAGCTTAAAAGGTTTTTAGAAAGCCTATAATAGAAAAGCATAATCAAAAGGAGGTTTTATTATGGTTAAACATATTTGCGTGTGGAAATTAAAAGACGAGCACAACAATAGCGCCACAAAGCTCTGTATGAAAAAAGAGCTTGAGCAGCTGCCGTCGATAGTGCCCGGATTAAAAGAGCTTAAGGTGCAGATAGAAACTCTGCCGTCAGCAAACGCAGACGTTATGCTGTATTCGGTGCTTGAAAGCGAAGAAGCGCTTAAAGGCTACGCAATCCATCCGGAGCACGTGAGAATGGCAGATACATTTGTAAGACCGTTTCTTGCAAACGCGCTTACTATGGATTTTGAAGACTGATAAATCAGGCAGAATAAAATACAAATTAAAAACGGAGCTTTTGTGAAGAAGCTCCGTTTTTTCTCTTTATCGGCTTTCCATTATCAATCTCTGTATCCTTTTACTACAACACCGCCGCCTACTACCAAATCACCGTCATAGAAAACCACCGACTGTCCCGGCGTTACTGCACGTGCTTTTTCTTTAAATTCCACACGCACTGTGTCTCGGCTTTCGGGGATTACTGTTGCATTATAGAACTTGTTCCCGTAGCGGACCTTGCACTCCACATCAAGAGGCTTGTCCAGTGTGTCAAAGGGTATAAAATTAACCCTTTCGGCTATAAGTGACGTAAAGTATTCTTCGCCCGCTTCGCCCAGAACCACACGATTGCTGCAGCTGTCAATATCCACCACAAACATAGGCTTTCCAAGTGCTATCCCTAAACCCTTTCGCTGACCAATTGTATATTTATAAAATCCCCCGTGGGTACCGAGAACGTTGCCGTCAGTGTCCACAAAATCACCTTCAGGAGGAAGGGCGTGGGCGTTTTCTGTTAAAAACCGCACATAGTCATCGTCTTTTATAAAGCAAATCTCCTGACTGTCCTTTTTTTGTGCCGCATCAAAGCCCAGCTCCGTTGCAACAGCGCGTACCTGCTCCTTGGAAAGTGCCTGCAAGGGCAGAACCACCTTAGATAGCTGCTGCTGGCTTAGGGTATAGAGCATATAGGACTGGTCCTTTTCAATAAAATCCGCTTTTTTAAGAAGGTATCGACTGCCTTCTTTTTCTATTTTTGCATAATGGCCTGTGGCTATATAATCTGCCCCTATGCTTTCAGCAAAATCAGCCATCACGCCGAACTTTATAAATTTATTGCATTCTACACAGGGATTAGGCGTTTCCCCCGAAAGATACTGACTAACAAAGGGGTTTATAACGTTTTCCTTAAAAGCATTTTTAAAATCCAGCACATAATGCTCAATGCCTAACTGCCGGGCTGCTTTTTTCGCCGCCGCTATGGTTTCGCCATTGTCGCAGGGCAACAAATCAAGGGTTGCACCAACAACGGTGTAGCCCTGCTCCTTTAATATATGCGCTGCAACGGTGGAGTCAACTCCGCCGCTTAAACCCAAAAGAACTTTTTTCATTTTATCAATCCTTTACTGTTTTTATAATATCATTTGCGCGCCCTTTTGTAAAGTGTGAATAACTTACAGCCGGGCTACAGATACTATACCGGAAATATTCGCTGTTAAAAGGACGTGATGAATTGACAATCTCCTTTGTACGAACATTGATACTTTATACCTTTGTGGTGTTTGCACTGCGTATTATGGGCAAACGTCAGGTAGGCGAGCTTCAGCCAAGCGAGCTGGTGGTGGCAATAATGATATCCGACCTTGCCACAATACCCATGAGCGATTCGGCAATTCCGCTGGCGAACGGAATAATACCTATTTTAACCCTAATAGCATCTGAGATAGTGGCGTCAATATGCGCGCTCAAATCCCCGAAAATACGCAAAATCCTTACCGGTGCGCCGTCGGTGATAATACGCAACGGCAAGATTGACAGGAAGGAAATGAGCAAAAACAGATATAATCTGGAGGACCTTGCCGAGGCACTGCGTATGAAAGATTATTTCAGCTTCGACGATGTGTATATGGCGATTCTGGAAACAAACGGCACACTGTCTGTGATACCGAAATCACCAAAGCGCACGCCCACGGCAGAGGAGCTTAATCTGCCTGAAAATCAGGAGACTCTGCCTTTTGTGCTGATAGCTGACGGCAAGGTATATCCAAAGCACCTTAAGGAAGCAGGCGTAAATGAGGACTGGCTCAAAAAAGAGCTTAAAAAGAGGGATATCAAAAATGTTAAAGAGGTGTTTTTAATGACTGTAAACAGTAACGGACAGATAGGGGTGCAAAAAAGGGAATGAAAAGCTCGGTAATTTATGCAATCACTATTGGCTTGCTGATAGGCGCTGCAACTGTGACGGCGTTTTTGTATACGTCAAGCACCACTGACTTTGTAACAGAAAGTCTTGAAAAAGCCCGCACAAGCCTTGACAGAGGTGAGAAAACGGAGGAGCTGGCGGCTTTGGTGGACAGCTGGGAAGAAAAGAAAAAGTATCTTATGTTTATAATCAACCATAGGGATATTGAGAATGTTTCCGTATCTTTAATAAAGGCAAAGCAGCGTGCCGAAGGCGGAGAGTTTGACGAGGCTATAAAGGAAATAGAGATTGCCACCTTCTTAGTAAACGAGCTTACGGAAAAGGAACGGCTTGTGATGGAAAACGTGTTTTGATTTGTTGCAGCATCCTCCTTTGAAAACTATTTTTGTTGATTTTTATCGGTATGTTATGTATAATACAGGTATAGGCTATTATACAGATAAGGAGCGTGTTGTCAAAGTGTTTAAATCATTAAAACTCAAAGCCTTTATTGTGTTATCTCTTGTTATAACTCTTTGCGCGGGAAGTTTCGCGGGAGCAGCAGCAAAAGATACGGAAGTGTATACTCAGGTGGTTTATAATGCAGACGGTAGTGCTGCGGTGTATGTTTATAACAACACAGAAAGCACCATCAGAACAGACCTTGTTATAGGCGAATATGAAAACGGTGCTCTTGTTGGTGCATCAAAGTACGCAGAGGCAGTAGTGCCTGCAAAATCCCGTACAGATGCCACATCCAAAAGTATTGCTCTAAGCAGTGATAAGCAATACACCATAACAAACATAAACCTAAAAGACGGCACAGCCTACGAAATATTTGAAGAACCTGTCAGCCCCAAAGAGTTTGACGCTGACAAGATAGTGCTTTCCTTCGGCGCTATTTCGGATATTCATTTAACCGGCGAGTACGAAACAAGCGCTGATGTTAAAAAGACTCTCGCTGCCTTTGAACAGCTTAAAAAGCAGGCAGCTATTGACGACAAGGACGGACTTGATGCGGTGGCGATAGCAGGCGACCTTACTGAAGACGGCTATGCATCTGAGGTTAAGCTTCTGGAAAGAGTTCTTAAAGAATCAGGCATAGGCAAAAACGTTTTGCTCACAACGGGCAATCACGATTACTACGGCGATGCCGATGCCACAATGCAGGATTTGAAATCTGTTTTAGGTGACGAATACTTCGCTTTAGATGTTGATATGTCAGATTTTGAAAACGGAAGCCGTCACTGTGTGGTTGGAGATTATCACTTTATTTTTGTAGAGCCGGCATCTTATGGCAAGTGGTGTCCTTATAAAGAGGAAACACTAACCTGGCTTGACAACACTCTTTCAGATATTACCACAAAAGACCCTGACTCTTACGTGTTTGTGTTTACGCATCCTTTGATTTACGGAACAGCTTACGGCAGTGACCTTGGTGCATACTGGGGAACTAAGTATCTGGCAGACACCCTTTCAAAGTATCCTCAGGTTATGGCATTTGGCGGACATTTGCACTTTGCTATAAATGATGAGCGCTCTATTTCGCAGACAGATTTTACTGCTCTTGGCTGCGGCTCGGTGAGCTATCTTGCAATTGGCGCAACAGTGGAAAAACAGCTTGGCGCAGAGCCTGAAAGATGCACAGATGTTTCGTCGGGATATCTTGTTCAGGTTGATGAAAACGGAAACGTGCGTATTACACGTATGGACTTTACCAATGAGGGAACATTCAAGCAGCCCTGGACAGTATCTGCTCCAAAGGCGGACAAGTCACATCTTACAAAATACACATCAGCCCGTGCTGATAAAAACATCGCTCCGGTTATGCCCGGCAGCATTGATTCAAAAGTGTTTCTTGACGGCGTTATGAAGGTTGGTCTTTCATTCCCTGCGGCAAAGGATGATGATTTGGTTCATCATTACCTTGTTAATGTGATTTCTGCAGAAGAGGATAAAACAACTACATATAAGTTCTTCTCGGATTTCTACCTGCACAGTCAGCCGGAAGATATGAAAGACGTTTTTGAATGCACAGTTCCCGTGTACGGAAAGGGCAAGCACAAAATTGAAATTGTTGCTGTGGATTCCTGGGGAGCAAAGAGCAACGCGGTTTCTACTGAAGTGGATATTGATGACAGCAGTGTTAATGCTGTACCGCCTGAGGCTTATGTGGATATTGATATGAGCACCGACGGAACAATCAAAGACAGCAAAGGCAACGCAAATGTAACCTTAAACGGCGCTTTGGTTGAAAACACAGCCCACACCTTTAACGGAAACACAGCGGAAATCCCGTCTTTTAATGTTAAAGAAAGCGGTCAGCACGCAGTTGTTAATTTCAATGAATACAACCACACAAACATTACAGACCTGTATAACGGCAAGGAGGGCTTTTCTGTTGAGGGGTTGTTTGTAAACCGCAGTCCTGCAGGCTCCCAGAGTATAGCCGGTGCAAATCAGTCCGGCGGTTGGAATTTTGCACTTTCGGACAATAGTCCCTATATGTATATATACCTTTCAAGCTCTGCTAAAATCTACAAAGAGATGCCTCTGCCCACCGATGAGCTTACTCATATGCTGCTCACCTTCTTCTATGACGAGGCAGCAGAGAAAACAAAGATGACCCTTTACGTTAATGGTAAGGAAATATCAACCTTGCCTGCGCTGGGGGAAATAAGAATAAGCGCTATTGAAAAAGCCGCCGCAACATTCTGCCTGGGAGCAGACGTGGACGAAAACGGTATGGGCACCCAGAATCCTATGACGGATTTCTCACTTGCAGACTTTAAGCTTTATAAATCGGCACTTAACTATAAGCAGGTAAAAACCGCCTGTGACAACGCAACAGCAGTTTTTAATAAGTAATCTATAAAAATAAGTAAAGACCGCAGAATGCTTCTGCGGTCTTTTAATGTGCTTATATAATTTATGAATTTCTTTTAAACGTCAAGATATTTCTTTGCGTTATTGTAGCAGATACCCTCAACAATTTCCTTAAGTGATTCTTCATCCTGCGGGTATTCGCCGTTTTCTACCCAGCCGCCTATAAGGTTACAGAGTATCCTTCTGAAATACTCATGTCTGGGATATGAAAGAAAGCTTCTGGAATCTGTGAGCATTCCTATAAACTTTCCGAGAAGGCCAAGACTTGCAAGGTTTCTCATCTGCTCCTGCATACCGTCTTTATGGTCTACAAACCACCATGCTGTACCAAACTGTATTTTAGACGGTGCCTCAACACCCTGGAAGTTACCCAGCATAGTGCCAAGCACAAAGTTATGCACAGGGTTAAGTGTGTAAAGCACTGTTTTGGGGAGCTTGCCCTCATAGTCAAGTGCATCTAAAAACTGTGCAAGCTTGCCTGCAATCTTTTCATCCGATATGGAATCAAAGCCTGTGTCGGGACCGAGCTTTTCAAACATACGGCTGTTGTTATTACGCTGTGCGCCTATATGCAGCTGCATAGTCCAGCCAAGCTCATAAAACTTTCTGCCAAGAGCGAGCATTACCTTTGTTTTGTAGCAGTCACCCTCCTGCTCGGTGATTGGCTCGCCTGCCATAGCACGTGCAAAGATATTATCTATCTTTTCGTCGTCAGCCTTTTCAAAGGGCACATACACAAAGGCGTGGTCTGAAAGCTTACCGCCGTTTTCAGCAAAGAAATCTGCTCTCTTGAAAAGTGCGGCTATAACGTCATCAACAGTCTTAATCTCCATTTCGCTTGCCTTTGCAAGTGTTTCTATATACTGAGCAAAATCAGGCGCTGTGATATTTACAGCTTTATCTGGTCTGTAGGTGGGCAGAACCTTTGTTTTAAATGTTGTGTCTTTCGCAAGGAGCTTATGGTATTCCAGAGTGTCTGCCGGATCGTCGGTGGTGCATACCACCTCAACATTCGAAGCTGTAATAAGTCCTCTTGCAGACATACCCTTAAGCTTTTCGGTGGTTTTCTCCCAAATGGCATCAGCTGTTTTGGGGCTTAAGGTTTCTTTAATACCAAAAAACCTCTGCAGCTCCAGATGTGTCCAGTGATAAAGGGGATTGCCTATACAAAGAGGCATAACAGACGCCCAGGCGTTAAATTTTTCTCTGTCGGAGCCAGAGCCTGTCATAAACTTTTCGTCAAGGCCGGCAGAACGCATAGCTCTCCATTTATAATGGTCGCCGTAAAGCCACACCTGTGTAATGTTTTCGTAGGTTTTGTCCTCGTAAATCTCTTTGGGACTCAAGTGGCAGTGATAGTCAATGATTGGCATCTTGCTGGCATAATCGTGATAAAGATGACGTGCCGTTTTGGTAGAAAGGAGAAAATCCTTGTCCATAAATTTCATAATCAGTTACGCTCCTTAAAATATTATTTTATTACCTTACGATGAACCTTAAGCATAAACGAAATAAGATATGCAAATATCACAGTTGACACAAAATCCGGTATAAGTCTTGGAATATAAACCATCATAAAAGGAAGCTTTGCAAGACCCTCGTAATACGCACGCAGAACGAATGTGTTTGCTGTTGTAACAAAAACATCGGATATAAACACAGTGGCAACAAGCTGAAGAAAATCTCCGCTGTAGTCCTGTGGATGTTTTTTGCGTATTACAAAATCAACTGTGAGAAAAACAAGACCAAGCACCACGGCTGCATACATACCGTATGTGGCAAAGGGCAGCTGGTCTTTAAGGCGCATCAGGGTTTTAAACCAGAATCCGTCTGAAGCGCTTGACAGCACCCACACATTAAAGGTTGCAAACACAGCAAGACCTACGCAGAATACAGCCAAGCCTATACGCAGCTTTGATGGTGAAACCTTTTTAAAAAGCTTCCACAAAAGACCCGTCAGCACACCGCCGGCTACCATAACCGCCAGAATAGGCCAG
>JAZNZL010000042.1:0-3940 GCA_045594925.1 Clostridia bacterium | reverse complement strand
TTAGGAGTAGAAGAGCATAAGGCGCACGCTACAGCAATAGCCATAATATTACCGCTTACAGTGATAAGCGCTGTGCTTTACGTTGTAAGGGGGTATTTTGAGTTTTCCCTTGCCTGGCAGGTAAGCCTTGGCGGTGTGGCGGGCGGTGTTGTAGGCGCATATCTTCTTAAAAAAATCCCTACACCCTGGCTTCGTAAAATTTTCGGTGTGTTTATAATGGCTGCGGCAGTAAGGATGGTGTTTTAAATGCTCCTTACTGTTCTGGCAGGATTTTTTTCAGGTATAATAGGCGGAATGGGCATAGGCGGCGGAGCAATTTTGATACCTGTGCTTACAGTGCTTCTTGGTATAGGGCAGAAGCAGGCACAGTGTGCTAATCTTATATATTTTATCCCTACAGCGATAGCTGCACTTGCAGTGCATATAAAGAAAAAATCAGTAGATTTTAAAGTGGCTCTGCCTATAATCGGCTTCGGAGTTTTGGGTGCCGTGCTTGGCTCCTGGATAGCCGTGGCGGTTTCATCGGGCATTTTAAGAAAGCTTTTTGCAGGCTTTTTGTTTGTAATGGGAATAAATCAGTTTTTCGGTAAAAAGGAGAAATGATTGTGGAAAACATCTTGTTTTTAAACTATAGCGTTTTTAAAGACTTTGTAAAAGGAAAAACAGTTGCATTGGCGGGCGTGGGTGTAAGCAATCTTCCGCTTGTTGAGTTTTTTGTAAAGCTGGGTGCAAAGGTTGTATGCTGCGATAGGAAGACAGAAGATAAATTTGATAAAAAAACTCTTGAGGTACTTAAGAAAAACAGTACGGCAATATATCTTGGGGAAGATTACCTTGAGCACTTTGACGGGTGCCATATAATATTGCGCTCCCCCGGTATCCGCTATGACAGACCGGAGTTTGTGTCTGCAGTTAAAAAAGGTGCTGTTTTAACTGGCGAGATAGAGCTGTTTTTGTCGCTTTGTCCTTGTAAAACAATAGGTATAACCGGAAGCGACGGTAAAACCACCACCACAACTTTGATATATGAAATTCTAAAGCAATCAGGTAAAAAGTGTTTTCTTGGTGGAAATATCGGTGCACCGCTTCTTGACAGGATAGAGCAAATCAGCAAAGATGATGTGGCAATTATAGAATTAAGCAGCTTTCAGCTACATAATATGCGTGTAAGTCCCGATGTGGCGGTAATAACAAATATAACTCCTAATCATCTTGATTATCATACCGATTATCAGGAGTATATTGATGCGAAGAAGAATGTGTATGTTCATAGTGATAGTGAATCAACCCTTGTTGTGAATTATGATAATGAACTCACTAAAAATATTGGTGAAAGCAATAATATAAGTAAAAGCGTGTTTTTCAGTAAGCAAAAGCTTGACGGAGATAACGTTTATCTCTATAAAGATGTTATATACAGAGGCACAGATCCGGTTGTAAAAGTGTCGGATATAAAAATCCCCGGAATCCATAATGTAGAAAACTATATGGCGGCAATTGGCGCAGTGGGGAATATGGTAAGCTGTGAAGATGTGTATAATGTGGCTGTGAATTTCGGCGGTGTTGCACATAGAATGGAGCTTGTAAGGGAAAAAGACGGAGTAAAGTATTATAACGATTCCATAGCCAGCACACCCACCAGAACAGCAGCGGGACTTCGTGCCTGTGACCGTAAGGTAGTGCTTATAGCCGGCGGGTACGACAAGCATATATCATACGAAGAATTCGGTGATGTAATAGCTGATTGCGTAAAGTATCTTGTTGTAATCGGTCAGACCGGCTCTGCAATTAAGACATCTGCTGAAACAGCACTTAAAAAGCGGGGAGAAAGTATTCCTATAGTCACCTGCGAAACCTTTGAGGATGCAGTCAATACTGCCCACAAAGCCGCTGCAGAGGGGGATTATGTAATACTGTCGCCTGCAAGCGCAAGCTTTGATATGTTTAAAAATTTTGAAGAGAGGGGCAATATTTTTAAAGAATTGGTAAACTCTCTTTAATAAATAACAGAAAGGAAAATAATAATGGATATTGCAAAGAACATTGAATTTTTATCAAATCTTCACGGTATTTCAGGCTATGAGCAAGGTGTTGCAGCTGAAATAAAGAAGCTGTTTGAGCCCTTGTGTGATGAGTGCACAATAGATTCAATGAGTAACGTGATTGGCGTAAAGAAAAGTAAAAACTCAATGGGTAAGGTTTTAGTTGAGGCTCATATAGACGAGGTGGGTCTTATAATCACAGATATTGATGAGGACGGATATTTGTATTTTGAGACTGTTGGTGGAATAGATGCCAGAACACTTCTTGCTCAGGAAGTGATAATACACGGCAAGAGCGATATCTACGGGATAATCGGTGCAAAGCCCCCACACATTACAACGGCGGAGGAAAAGGATAAAACAATCCCTGTGGACAAGCTTTATGTTGACACCGGATATACAGGTGAAGAGGTTAAGAAAATAGTAAAGATAAGCGATACTATCACATTGAAGAATAAAACGCTTAATCTTCTCGGCGGAAAAATAAGTACGAAAGCTCAGGACGACAGAACAGGAGTAGTAGTTATAATGGAAATGCTTGAGCAGCTTAAAGACGCAGAGCTGCCGTTTGATTTGTATGTGGCGGCGTGTGTTCAGGAGGAGGTAGGGCATAGAGGAGCAATTTGTGCAGCGTATAATATAGACCCTGATTTTGCAATAGCTCTTGATGTGTGTCACGGTAAATCTCCCGATGCAAGTGAAGGAGTGTTTCCTATGGGAGAGGGTCCTGTTCTTGCTATGGGACCGAATATCCATCCCGTATTGCTTAAGGCTGTGCGTAAGGTTATGGACGAGAAAGAAATCACATATTCTCTCAATGTAATTCCCGGGAAAACAGGAACGGATGCAGCAGCTTTTCAGATAGCAAGGAACGGTATTCCTACCGTTTTGTTTTCCTTGCCGCTTAAATATATGCATACCTGCATAGAAACTATAGATGTAAGCGATGTTAAGGCAACAGCCGATGCAATTTCGGAATTTTTAAAATCTGTAAAAAAGGTGGGTGATGTTATATGTTATTAAAAGAACTTGCAGAGCTTAATGGCGTATCGGGTAATGAAGGTGCTGTACGTGAGTTTATATTAGAGCAGATAAAACCCTATGCGGATGAGATAACAGTAGATTCTATGGGCAATATTATTGCACTTAAAAAGGGAACAGAGAAAAGTACAAAGCGTATAGGCTTTTGCGCACATATGGACGAAGTAGGTCTTATAGTAACAAAGATAACTGATGACGGTTATGTAAAGTTTAAGACTATATCAGTAAGCGATAAGATACTTCTTTCAAAACGTGTTGTAATAGGTGATAATAAGATTCCCGGAGTAGTAGGAGTAAAAGCAATACATCTTCAGGAACAGAAAGATAGAAAAAGTGTTATAAAGCAGAAGAATATGTATATAGATATCGGTGCTGCAGATAAGGAAGAAGCGGAGAAGGTAGTCAGCGTCGGTGATTATATAGCATTTGATTCCGAGTATGTTGAATATGGCAACGGCAAGATAAAGGCAAAAGCCCTTGATGACAGAGCCGGATGCGCTATACTTATAGAATGTATGAAAAAGCAGTATAAAAATGATATATATTTTTGTTTTTCCACTCAGGAGGAAACGGGTCTTCGCGGAGCAACAATAATTGCACACAGACTTGAGCTTGATGTAGCAATTATGGCAGAGGGCACGACTGCTGCAGATGTGCCTTTTGTTGAGGGTAACCAGAAAGCCACGTTGCACGGACTGGGACCGGTAATGTCGTTTTTTGACAGGGGAATAATTCAGAGTAAAAAGCTTATACAGTTTGCGGCAGAGCTTGCTAAGGAAAGGAATATTCCATATCAGCATAAGCGCTTTGGTAACGGCGGAACAGAAACAAGGGTGTTTAGTGATTGCGGAGGCTCC
>JAZNZL010000041.1:0-3558 GCA_045594925.1 Clostridia bacterium | reverse complement strand
CATTTCCGGCGGCACAAATCATACTTATACCGTTTGCATTTACCTTGCTTATAAGGTTTCTGTATTCCCTTGATGACATATCAGAGGAGAAAGACATATTTATTACATCCACTTTTTTGGATATCATCCAGTTAAGACTTTTTTCAATGGCAGGGTAGGTGGTTTTTCCGTCGGCATTAAAAGCTTTTGCGATGTAAAGGTCAGCCTTTGGCGCAACGCCAATTACTCCCACACCGTTTTTTTCGGCACATACAATCCCTGAAACGTGTGTTCCGTGACCATTTTCGTCTTGAATGTTGTTTTGATTTCCTCCGGAAAAATTCACATAATCTCTGATACGGTTTTTTAAATCTATATGATCAGCATCAATGCCGGTGTCGATTATGCCAATTTTTATATCTTCACCCATGGTTTCATTCCACTCCAGGGGTGCACCAACCATTTTGATACCGTAATCAATAATTTCGGAGCTTTGCTTGATTGTGGTTTTAATAATTCTGCAGTCGCTTATTTTAAAATCCATTATATCTCAACTCCTCACATAGCGAGAGTATATAATATAATATGATTAAACCGCAGGAATTTGCACAAAAATTATAACGCTTTTTTGCTTTTGATAAGGTCTAAAAAGCTTTGAGCAGATAACGAAAGAGGAGTGTTTTTAAGGTACGCACAACCAATGTTTCTGTTGGGAAGCTTTGGAGACAGATTCATTTTGCGGATTTCACCTGATTTAAGAGCATCCTTTGCAAATTCCTCCACCACGCAGGCAATACCTAAATGAATAGAAGCAAAACGAATGAGCAGGTCGTAAGCAGCTATTTCAATCTGTGGAGAAAGCGAAATGCCTTTTTCCTGAAAGCGATTGTCCAGAAAGCGCCTTGAAGTAGAATTTTTTTCTAAAAGAATTAGTGGAAGGGAGGCAATCTCGTCCCAGGAATAACTGTTTTTTGCATCAAAATCCTTCCCACACACAAAAATATCGTGTATTTCAAGGCAAGACTCAATGCAAAGCTCTTCGTCATCAACGGGCAGATTAACAAAAGCCATATCAGCCCTGCCTTCTTTAACCATTTGAATCATATTTGATGAATATGAGTTTGCCATTTCAATACGTATACCGGGATATTTTGCGTGAAAATGCTCAAGATAAGGCATAAGAAAATGACTTGTAATAGTATCACCGGCAGCAATAGATAAAGTGCCGCTTTCCAGATGCTGCAGACGTTCCAGTAAAGTTTCCCCCTGTTCAATAGCCTTCATTGCAACCTCAATTTTTTGAAACAGAGTAGCTCCCTCTTTAGTTAGGGAAATGCCTTTTCGTGAACGGTTAAAAAGCTGAGCGTTCAAATCATTTTCTAATTGACGTATGCATTGTGAAATAGCAGATTGTGAAATATATAAATGTTCTGCAGCGGTAGAAAAAGAAGCAAAACGTGCAGTTTCGTAAAAAATCCGGTAATAGTCGAGTTTGGTTTTCATATAAGCTCTCCTTATCACAGTGTTAAGATTTATTTGCTTTACTAATATGTATAAATGTATTATAATAATGTTGCAGTAAAATGTCAAGAAGTTGGAGGATTAAACAAATGAGAAAAACAGGTACAGTATCCAGAGGTATACGTTGTCCCATTATCCGTCAGGGTGATGATATAGCAGGAATCGTAGTAAACAGCGTAATTGAAGCTGCAGAGGCAGAGAATTTTGAGCTTCGTGACCGTGATGTAGTGGCTATCACAGAATCAGTAGTGGCACGTTCGCAGGGTAATTATGCATCTGTAGAAGCCATCGCAGAGGATGTTAAAGCAAAACTGGGCGGAGAAACTGTTGGTGTTATATTTCCAATACTGAGCAGAAACAGATTTGCAATCTGCCTTCGTGGTATAGCTATGGGTGCAAAGAAAATTGTGTTGATGCTCAACTACCCCAGCGACGAAGTAGGTAACGCATTGGTTTCACTTGATCAGCTTGATGAAGCTGGCATTAACCCTTATTCAGATGTTTTAAGTGAGGCAAAATATCGTGAGCTTTTCGGTGAAAATCCTCACCCCTTTACTGGTGTAGACTATATTAAATATTACGGTGATTTAATCCGTTCCTGCGGAGCAGAGGCAGAGATTGTTCTTGCTAATGACCCACGTGTTATTTTGAATTATACAGATAATGTTTTAAACTGCGATATCCATAGCCGCGCAAGAACAAAACGTATATTGCGTGCAGCCGGAGCAAAGCGCGTTGCAGGTCTTGATGAAATCCTTTCTTCACCGGTAAACGGCAGTGGATATAACGCTAAGTATGGTCTTCTCGGCTCTAATAAATCTACGGAAGACACCGTAAAGCTTTTCCCGAATGAGTGTTTTGATTTGGTAGAGGATATCCAGAGCAGACTTTTAAAACGTACAGGTAAGCATATAGAGGTTATGGTGTACGGCGATGGTGCTTTTAAAGACCCAATGGGTAAAATATGGGAGCTTGCAGACCCGGTAGTTTCACCGGCATATACAAAAGGCCTTGAAGGCACACCGAACGAGCTTAAGCTTAAATACCTTGCAGATAATGATTTTGCTGATTTAAAGGGCGAAGAGCTTAAAAAAGCTATAGAAACCGCCATCCGCAAAAAAGATGATGACCTTGTAGGTAATATGGCATCTCAGGGAACAACCCCCAGAAAACTGACAGATCTTATCGGTTCACTGTGTGACCTTACCAGCGGTTCAGGTGATAAAGGAACACCTGTTGTTCTTGTTCAGGGATATTTTGATAATCTTGCAGACTGATAAAATCCTTGGAGGAAAATCAATGAATAAATTAAAAGATAAAAAGCTGTTTTTGCTTGATATGGATGGTACTATTTATCTTGATAACGACCTTTTTGACGGAACGCTTGATTTTCTGGAGCACGTAAAGAAAATTGGCGGAAGATATATTTTTGTTACAAACAATTCATCAAAAAGCGTAGATAAGTATGTAGAAAAGCTTGCCACATTGGGAATAAAATCAACTGCAGAAGATTTTTTAACATCCACAAATGCAACTGTGCTGTATCTTAAAAAGAAAACCTATAAAAAGATATATGCATTCGGTACAGAATCTTTTGTTTGTCAGCTTGCCGAATCAGGACTTCCTGTTACTACAAAGCTTGAAGATGATGTTGATTGCCTGTGTATGGGCTTTGATACAGAGCTTACATTCCAAAAGCTTGAAGACGCGTGTATACTTTTGGGCAGAGGCGTAGATTATATAGCAACAAATCCCGATTGGGTATGTCCCACCTGGTACGGCTTTGTGCCTGATTGCGGCTCTGTAAGTGAGATGCTTTATAATGCTACTAAGAGAAGACCTGTTTTTATAGGTAAGCCCCAGCCGGAGATGCCGCTTCTTGCGATAGAAAAGACAGGCTTTAAAAAAGAAGAAGCCGTGGTGATTGGCGACAGACTGTATACCGATATTGCCTGCGGTGTTAATGCGGGAATAAGCAGTATCTTTGTTCTTTCAGGAGAGGGAACTATGGAAGACCTTGAAAAGAGCGATGTAAAGCCCGAGTTTGTATATGAAAAT
>JAZNZL010000040.1:0-2377 GCA_045594925.1 Clostridia bacterium | reverse complement strand
ACGATCCGACTTTATTCTGCAAAAGAAAATCTGCCTTTTGAGGAGAAAAAGCCCATTGAGCCTGAAATAAAAACCGAAGTACCGGTTAAAGAGAATAAAGAGGCTCAGACTGAAGTAAAACCGAAATTTTTGCCAAACCGTGATTTCACTTTGGCGGGTCAGGTGTTTAACACGTATATAATAGCCGAATCAGGCGATGATATGTTGATTATCGACCAGCACGCAGCACATGAGCGTATCTGGTTTGAAGAGCTTATGGATAAATGGTCAAAAGGCACAGTGTCACCACAGGCACTTCTCATACCGGTTGTTGTATCGCTGGACGGTCATGATTTTGAGGTAGCTCGTAATAATGTGGAATTTTTTGGTGAAATAGGCTATGAGATTGACATTTTTGGTGCTGATGATATAATTATACGTAAGGTGCCCATAGAGACTGATGATTCCGTAATCCGTGAAACTGTTGCGGATATAATAGATATACTGTCTAAAAACTCTGCAAAGCCGAAGCACGAGCTTTATGAGAAAACGTTGCATACAGTAGCTTGTAAAAAAGCTATAAAAGGCGGTAAACATCTTACAACCGCCGATATGGAGCATCTTGTTTCAAAGGTTATGGAGCTTGACAGTATCAATACCTGCCCACACGGACGTCCTATATGCGTGCGTATGAGTAAAACTGCACTTGAGAAGCAGTTCAAAAGAATTGTGTAAGATGTAAAAAAGAGGAGTGATTTCTTTGATACCGGTACTGGCAATAGTAGGGGCTACAGCATCAGGGAAATCTGCCTTTGCAGTAAAGGCTGCCAAAGCGTTGAGCGGTGAGGTGGTATCTGCCGATGCTATGCAGGTTTATAAATATCTTGATATCGGCACAGCTAAGGTAACTGCAGAAGAAATGGAAAATGTGGCTCACCATCTTATAGATGTTTTAGAGCCCGATGACGATTGTAATGTAAGCCGCTTTGTAGATATGGCTGAGAAATGTATAGAGGATATATATAAACGAGGCAAAATCGCCGTACTGTGCGGCGGAACCGGCTTGTATGTGGATTCGCTTCTTAAGGGGGCGGCTTTTGAGGAGCAAAGCTGCGATGATGCCTACCGGCAAAAGCTTTTGGATATTGCGGATGCCGAAGGCACAGATAAGCTTTATAAAATGCTTTCAGCTGTTGACATAAAAGCTGCAGAGAGTATACATCCCAATAACGTAAAAAGAGTAATCCGTGCGCTTGAGTTTTACTATGTTACCGGTAAATCCATAACCACACAGAAAGCAAACACATCAAATACTAAATATAAGCCCTTTGTTATAGGTATGCATCGGGATAGGGAAGCACTTTATAAGTCTATAGATGAACGTGTTGATAAAATGGTGGCAGACGGCCTTTTTGAAGAGGTGGAAAATCTTTTAAAAAAAGGCATTGATAAAAAATGTAACAGTATGCAGGCAATAGGGTATCGCGAGGTAATCTGGTATTTTGAGGGTAAGTGTACGGCGGATGAAGCTAAAAGACTTATAAAGAGAAATTCCAGAAGGTATGCCAAAAGACAGTTGACCTGGTTTGGAGCAAACAACAGTATACACTGGATAAATCCGCTTAATGGTGACGAGGTTGACCAAATACTTGATAAAGCCAGAGAAGAATTGATAGAAAGGTAAACGTGTAGATGAAAAAGTTTTTGTTGCGTGTTATTATAGTAAGCCTTGTGGTGTTTCAGATATGGAATATAGCCATACTTTTAAACCCGCCGGTAAAGTCGGAGATGGTGCGTTACGGAACGATAGAAAACTCTCAGGATTATGATGGTATAGTAATCCGCGATGAGCAGGTGCTTCTTTCGGATTCTTCAGGCGTTTTAGAAAGTGCCGTATCGGAAAATGACGTTGTAAAAAAAGGTAAGCACGTAGCGTCTGTTTATGTAGGCGGAGTGGACTCACAGGCTCAGGCAAAGCTTAAGCAGATAAATGCACGTATTGCTGAAATCACCGGCTCTCAGGCAGGAAATCTTGCTTTTGAAAATGACCAGATGAAAATAGACGGCCATATTTCTACACGGGTTTCAGATATGATAATAAATATAAATAATAAAAATATCCGTAACGTGTCTGAACTTAAAAATGATCTTAATATTTTAATCAGTAAAAAGCTCGAGGTTTCAGGGGAGGGCGGAAGTGCTATGGCAATCCTTGACGACCTTAAAAACCAGAAAGAGCAGTATGAGCAGAGGCTTTCCTCTACAAAGCAGAATTTGTATGCACCGAGGGCTGGAATATACTCCACAGTTATAGATGGCTTTGAGCAGGTCTTAAGCGGCGAATCAATGAAGTCAATGACAGTTGACGATTTTAAAACCATAAACGATAAGGAGCAGG
>JAZNZL010000039.1:0-4758 GCA_045594925.1 Clostridia bacterium | reverse complement strand
TTTTTGGATATATCACTGAAAGCAGACGTGTCTTTTTCGGGAAGACCAAGCCCTCTTGAAATGATAGCAGCAAATTCAGCTCTTGTCATAGAGGCGTCAGGGTCAAAGGAATCTGAGCTTTTGCCGTTTATGATTTTTCTTTCTGCCAGAGCTTCAATCTGTAATTTGTTTTTGTGCTGGGAAATATCAGTAAATGTTTTGCCCTTTTCTGTAACAGATAATATTTTAACGTCAGGATTTACGTTTGTCTTGGTGGTGTTTTCTGTAACTTCTGTGGTGTCAGCTGCTGCTTTTTCGTCATTTTCATCTTCTGTTTCCGTTACAGGTGACGATGTTGAAGCAGAGGTGGAGGTTGAAGAAGACGATGATGAGCCGGAGCTGCTCTTTCTTGTGCTTTCGGCTGTTTCCATAGGATTACCTGAGAAGTCGTATATAGAGGTATCAGAATCAGATAAAAGTAATTTCCAGGCAAGCAAGCCTCTGTAACCCTGCTCCGTTGAAAATGAGTTTGTATCCGGATAAAATCCGTCCAAATCTTCATAAGACTCTGTCAAAAGTCCTTCAATAAGATTTGCGCCATTGTTTGATATATCCTCTGCATTAACTCCTAAAGCGGAGAAGGCAGCTATGGCAAGTCCTGTAGATGCGGCATTACCAATCATTCCGCTTTCATCTTGAGCATCTTTGAGCATAAGTACAGTTTCGTCTATAATGTTTTTAATTTCATCGTCAGTATCATAGTAAGGCGATAAAGCGACAAGCATAGCGGATGCAGCATCAGTACCCCATTCATTAACCTGCCAGGAGTCTTTGGAGCTGATTGCAGAATTTATAAGAAAAGTCATCTGCTCATCAGTAGCATAATCTTCAGCCTGACGAAGAGCAATTATTACGTATGGAAGAGTATATACGTTTGTAACGGCTTCAGACTGTTCGTCCACAAGTTCGGTAAGCTTTTCAACTATATCAAGCTCTTTGCCTTTGTTGGTATATGTGTCTTTTGCATCGTATCCCAAAGCGCGTAAAGCAAGTATGTCTTTTGCCAGAGCAGAAGGTAGGGAAGAACTGTTTGCATTTTTAATAATCTGGTCAATGCAATCCTGCTTTTCGCCATCGGATAATTCATAATCACTGTCAGGATATATAGTGCTATACATAGCAAGGTCAGCAATAAACCATACCATATTCTCGTCGGAGGAAACGCCGTTTTCTGAGTATTTAGCAGTAATGTTTTCAATAACAGCATCGGCAGTTATTATGTATCTGTTGTCTTTTACAGTTACTGTGCAGACAGGCGCAGTAATAGCCGTTACTGTGTTTTCGCCCATTGTTTTTGTTTTTGAAGCAGATATTATAAAAGTGCCCTCTTCGTCAAAGGTTAAAACAACCTTTCCGTCGCTGTCTGTGGTGTATTCTGTAAGGTCGCCATTGATTGTAATGGCAGCATCTTCACAGGGTGAGAAAACAGTATTCCAGTTTTCGTCGTATCCCGCCTGGCTTAAAATAAGTTCTGCGCTTTCTCCTGCGGAGATTTCTTTTTTGTAAGTATCAAATTTTGTGTATGATTCTGTATCCGGATACCAGTTGCGGTTGATAGATGCATCCACATAGTCGCCGTCTTCTATCGGGTGTGTAAGTCCCATAACAGCTTCAGAGCCGCCGTTAACCTGATAGCTGAAATTTTCGCTTTCATCGTTCCAGAGCTTTGTTATGTAAGCGCCGTAATCACCCTCTGCCGATGAATATCCGTCGGGACAGTACTGGCTGTGTAATGCTGTAAATACGTCGTTTAAATCGTAATCCTGTTTGCCTTGTAAGGTCACAGGCACAGCGACTATAGTCTTGCCGTTTTCGTCGCATACGAACTGACCATATTTGCTGACAGAAACGTACGCGGTTACCGAAGAATCATCGTTGGCAAGCACTGTGGGAGATAGTGTAAACAGTAATGTAACAGTTAATAATAAAGATAAAAATTTTCTCATTTTAAAAAAGTCCTTTCATTTTTATTTTTGACAACAGAATAAATATAAAACGTATCACCCGCTTTCTGCCGTCGTGCAATAAAAAAGCCGCGGCAATTTTTAAAAATTACCACAGCAGACTTTTTCTGTGAACGTCACATTCCGTTAATTATACAAAACGGAATTATTGCTCCTGGAAAGACCGTTACGGAACAACATCAAAGCAGGTCTTCTGACTCGTATTTCAAGCATATATGCTTTGTCTTCTCGGTTTCCCAATGACAGGCTTTAGCCAATATAGCATATACTAAATACACACAGCGACTGGTATCGTTCGGGACTTGCACCCGATTCCCTTTTCACCGGATATGCCTGAATACAAATTCTTTGCAGCACATCCGACACTTTGCGTGAATATTTAATTTTCGAATACAGTATATTACACATTATCTGTAATGTCAATAAGGAATTTACATATAAATCACAGCACTCAAATTATCCTTGTCAAACCTGAAAATTTCGTTTTCCTGCTTGCCCAACGTACCGTTCAGGGATATTTCTGTGTAAACGGTTTTCCCGTTTAGCGTTCTTGAAAACCTGATATACCGTTTGTCATATCCGCAGAAATTTATATCACCGCATCTTATTGGCTCAACACTGTTTTTGATTGCGGCGAGCTTTTTGTAGAAATCAAGCAAATCGCATTTTATATCATTCCACTTAAAATATCCTCTGTTAAGGGGGTCTTCAAAACCCTGCATACCGATTTCGTCACCATAGTATATGCAAGGATTACCCGGCAGAGTAAACTGCAGTATTGCAGAAAGCTTTTCTAAAGCGATGGCATTTTCAAGCTCTTCGCCGGATAAAACAAAATCAGCTTTTTCCTGTTTGCTCATATTTTTGTCCGCGTTTGAAAGCGCTGTCAGGATTCTTCTGGTATCGTGGGTAGAGAGCAGATTCATAAGGCAGTCTAAAACAGGTCTGGGATAGTTTTCTGCCACAGTCATAATTCTGTCGGCAAAAGCATTTCCTGAAATTTCTCCTTTGACAAAGCCTATAATCGCATCTTTGAAAGGATAGTTCATCACCGAATCCAGCTCGCTGTCAGAGAAATATCTTCTGCGTTTTTCATAGCTTATTTTGTTTGACGCATCCTCCCAGACTTCGCCTATTAAAAGGGCATCGGGCTTGATTTCTTTAAGCCTCTTTTTAAATGCGTAAATAAACTCATCCGGCAGCTCGTCGGCAACGTCAAGACGGAACCCGTCAGCGCCCAGATTCAGCCAGTGTTCAATAACGCTGTCTTTTGAAAATATGATGTAGTCCATATAAGACGGATTCATTTCATCCACACAGGGTAGGGTGTCAATGCCCCACCAGGAGGTGTATTTGTGCGGATACTGCTGAAACATAAACCATTCTCTGTAGGGAGAGTTTTCGTTGCTTACAGCTCCGTTGCCAAAAACGAATTCCTTGTCAAAATACACACTGTTGCTTCCGGTGTGTGAAAACACGCCATCTAAAATAATTTTCATACCAAGCTTGTGAGCATCGGTACACAGCTTTTTAAAATCATCCTCGCCGCCTAACAACGGGTCTATTCTCTTGTAGTCAGCCGTATCGTAACGGTGATTTGAAAACGCCATAAATATAGGATTTAAATAAATAATCCCTACACCTAACTCATCGAGATATGGAAGCTTTTCGCATATACCTTTGAGATTACCGCCATAAAAGTCGTTGTTGATGATTTTTCCATACTCGTTTGGCTTGTATACGGGAATATCGTCGGTACTTTCGTGGAGAAAAAAGGGCTTGAGCTTTTGTGATGTATCAGCAATCCCCTGTTTAAAAAACCTGTCAGGAAATATCTGATACATAACTCTGCCCTTGAATTGGTCCGGCGTGTCATAGTCAGCATCAAAGCAAGTCACCTGCCACATGTCGCCTTCGCCTATGTTGGTGTCGTCACCCTGCTTGTAAAGATAAAACTCACCCTCTTGGGTTTGTACCTGAAAGCAGTAAAAATATAAGCCGTTGTTAAACAGAGAAAATTCTGTCACATAATGCTCATAATCATTTTCAGTTTTTATAAGCTTAAATGGCACCAGCATCTGAAAACCATTCTCATCGCGGATGTCAAGACGCAAAAGAGTAGTTTTGCAATGCACCGGAATTTGCACTGTCAAAATGCAATTTTCGCCTTTTTTCAGGCAACCGAAAGGCTTTTTGTGGAATATGTTTTTACTGTTGTATAGAATTCTCATTATTCGTTCACCGTTAAAACAAATTAAGGCATAAGCACACGGGGTTCAATTCCCGTGTGCTTATTAAATACCTAGTCTGATTTGAAATAGATATAATCAATATTTTGCGTGCCAGATGTTGTCGGCATATTCTTTAATGGCTCTGTCAGAGGAGAATATACCTGCTTTTGCGATATTCACAAGTGACATACGAGCAAAATCAAGTCTTGATTTGTATTTCTCCGAAGCTTCTTCCTGCGCTCTTACATAATCTGCAAAATCAGCAAGATTCATATAAGCATCGGCAACGCCAAAATCGTTTGTAAGAAGAGCGCGTGCTATGTCGTTGAATTTAACACCCAACACACCTGAGGTAAGCATTTCGATAACTCTTTTAAGCTCGGGGTTGTTGTTAACATAGTCAGCAGGTCTGTAGCCTTTCTGCCAGAGAGCTTCAACCTGATCAGCGTGCAAGCCGAAGAGGAACATATTCTCGTCGCCAACCTGCTCGTGAATTTCTACGTTTGCACCGTCTAAAGTACCCA
>JAZNZL010000038.1:0-6303 GCA_045594925.1 Clostridia bacterium | reverse complement strand
AGATGGTCTTACCTATGAGATAATCAAGCAGGCACTCCAGCAGACAAGAGATGCACGTTATCATATTATTGATAATGTATTGCTTAAGGCGATAGAAGCTCCCAGAGCAGAGCTTTCACCCTATGCACCCAAGATTGTAACAATGAACATCCATCCTGATAAAATCCGCGAGGTTATCGGTACCGGCGGAAAGGTTATCCAGAAGATTATTGCTGATACCGGCGTACAGATTGATATTGAAGACGACGGCAGCGTGTTCATTCTTTCACCTGATGCAGCAGCGGCTGATAAGGCTGTTAAGATTATCGAGGGTATCGTAGCAGAGCCTGAAGTAGGTAAAACATACTTCGGTAAGGTAATGCGCATAATGGACTTCGGTGCATTCGTAGAATTTTTACCGGGTAAGGAAGGTCTTGTTCATATCTCCAAGCTTGATAATAAGCGCGTAGAAAAGGTAGAAGACGTTGTAAGTGTAGGCGATGAAATAATCGTTAAGCTTATTGAGATTGATAAAATGGGCAGAATAAATCTTTCCAGAAAAGACGCACTTCCCAAGGAATAATCGTTAATTAACAACGCGGACTTTTCGATAAAGTCCGCGTTTTGATTTGCATACAGAAATCAGTGTTCAGCTTAAATAAACAGGAGGGTTTTAAAATGAGTGAAAATACGCAGCTGCAGATACAGGAACGCAAAAAGAAGCGCAGTAAAAGGAAAAACATTATGCTTGTTACTGTTATTGCGGCTTTGATTATATCCACATCCTGCACCTTGTATATGAATATAGATAACCCTCATCTTCATAATCTGTTTTCGGGCTTTGGTCTGGATGTTGTCAGTGAAGATAATATTATAGAGTTTGATAAAACCGAAAAATATGCCATATCGGATTTTGATGGTAAGGCGGTTGTAGTGCGTAACAGCCAGCTTGCCTGTGTAAACAGCGATATGACTCCCCAGTGGACAGTAGAGCGTAATAACACTTTCCCCGTTGTTAAAACGAATGGTAAGTATGTGCTTAATTACAGCTTTGATGTTGAAAATGCAGCTGTTGTTAAAAACGGTAATGTAACAGAGCTTGTAACCGGTAATAATGTTATTGGCGGAAGCGTTAATGAAAATGGCTATAGTGCTGTTATTACAAGGGAAAAAGGGTATAAGGCACAGGTTATAGTGTTTTCGCCCTCAGGAGAGGTTTTGTATAAGTGGCATAGCGCCGATAACCATATAATAGATGCGGTTGTTTCTCCGGATAATAAAACACTTGTTGCGGCAACTGTTGATTTCAGCACCAACTCAGCGTCCGGTGGTTTGATGTTTTTTAACTTCTCTCAGGATAAGCCCTATGCAGGTCAGATACTTGAAAATAATATCGTTATGCAGCTTAAGTTTACCGGAAAAAATTCTCTTTTAGTACTTGGTGATACAGGCGCAGCTGTTTATGATTTGCTTGGAACTAAAAAAGAAGAGTATTCCTATGATGGCAAAAAGCTTACCAACTTCGATATTTCCGAAAGCGGTAATCTGGTTGTGGCACTTAGCGACAGCGACTCTGCAATAACAGAAACAGACGTGAAAATCTTAAGTAAAAACCTTAAGGAAAAAGGCTTATATAAAGCCAGCGGAGCTGTCAGCTGTATAAGTGCTCTTGATAATGATATAATGCTTGTTGCCGGCAGAACACTTTCTGTAATAAGTAACAGAGGTAATGAAATAAAAAAACTTGATGTGAATAAAGATATAAAGAGCGCAGTGCTTTTTGAAAACGGAAAAGACGCACTTATAGCATCGGGAAGTATGGCTGAGATTGTGAGCCTTAACTGACGCATCTGTTTAAAAAGGAGAGAAATCTATGATACTCGATATTGTTTTCGCTTTGATTGTGATTGTGTGCATTGTTCTGGGCTTTAAACGTGGACTTGTCCGGTCGGTGTGTAGTGTTTTCTCTTTTTTAATATCCTTTGTAGTTGCTTTTATAAGCTATGATAAAATATCAGCGTTTGTGGCGGTCTCACCGGTGGGAAAGTTTATTTCTGATAAAATTTCAGGTTCGGTAGCTTTGCCCACAATGGATTTGTCATCAATGCCGGAGCTTGTGCGAAAGCCACTGGAAGTAAGCGTTCAGGCTACGGATACGGCAGTAAACACCTTAACCCATAATTTTTCTCAAGTTATAATAGGCGTAATATCTGTTATAATAACCATAGTTTTAGTTAAAATAGCAGTAAAGCTTATTTTTAAGCTGTTTGACGTGGTGGCAAAGCTGCCGGTTATAAAACAGTGTAACGGTATTTTGGGCGGTGCTTTCGGAGTGGTAAACGGAATCTTCTGGATGTGTATTGTTTCCGTAGCAGTTACATATTTAAGTCTTGTGCCGGCAATGTCTTTCTTGCAAGAGCTTTCACAAGGCTCCTATTTGCTCACGGCAGTTATGAACAATGAATTTATAGTATCACTTTTGCCTTTTGCAAATAAATAAAATAATCTCCCAGAGAAAGCAGGTGATGTTATGATAAACCTTTACAGCACAGTAAACGGAATAATAACCCCTTGCAGTGAAATAGAAAAAAACAGCTGGATAAATATGATAAATCCCGATGAAAAGGAATTGCAGTATATATCGGAAACGCTTTCTGTGGATATGGGTTTTTTGCGTGCTGCACTTGATGAGGAGGAAAGCTCGCATATAGATATAGAAGATGATAACCAGATTCTTATCATAGTAGATATTCCCGTTGCAACATCGGAAGATGGAGCAGTTATATATTCCACAATGCCGCTGGGAATAATATATACAGAAAACAATATTATCACAGTGTGCCTTAAGGAAAATTCAATCATTTCCGAGTTTGAACAGGGCAGAGTAAAGGGTACAGATACCAATAAAAAAGGCAGGTTTATATTCCAGATTCTTTATAAGATTTCGGTAAGATATCTCCAGTATCTTAAGCATATTGATAAAATTTCAAAAGACGTCGAGCGTCAGCTTCATAAATCGATGAAGAATCAGGAACTTATACAGCTTTTGGATTTGGAGAAGAGCCTTGTTTATTTTTCCACATCACTAAAGGCTAACGAAGCCACTATAAAGAAGCTTTCGAGAGGCAGAATAATAAAGCTTTATGAGGAAGACGAGGACTTGCTTGAGGATGTTCTGGTAGAGGTCGGTCAGGCGATAGAGATGAGTAATATATATTCGTCTATATTGTCAGGAACAATGGATGCCTTTGCATCTATAATATCAAATAATCTTAATATCGTTATGAAGTATCTGGCGTCTATAACAATCATAATGTCAGTGCCTACAATGATAGCATCGTTTTACGGGATGAATGTAAGCGGAATCCCTATGTCAGATGCGCCTTATTCCTTCTGGCTTGTGGTGTTTATAACGATAACTGCCACTATAGCTGCAACGGTTGCTCTTGTAAAGAATAAAATGCTGTAATGAAAAGTCTGCTTTTAAAATGTTAAAGGCAGACTTTTTTGGTTAAACACTTGTATTTTTGTTGGATATATGATACAATATAAAAAGCATAGATACTGCTTAAACGATTTTGAAAGGCGGTGCTTAATTTGGAAAACAACACAATGAAATTCAGCGTTGAGGGTGAAGATAAAAATCAGGTACGCGAGATTATGCGCGTTGTGTATGAGGCGCTTCAGGTAAAGGGGTATAACCCAATCAATCAGGTGGTAGGTTATATTATGTCCGGTGACCCTACGTATATAACAGGACATAATAACGCCAGAAGCCTTATCGGCAGACTGGAGCGTGACGAGATAATAGAAGAGATGGTAACTGAATACCTTAAAAATTTATAATTTATGACAAATAGCAAAGGGACGTAAAACGTCTGCTTTGCTATGTTGCTTTAAAAGGGAAAATATGAAAAGTAAAATTAAAAACACTGCATTTACCGCGGGCTTTATGGTGGCGGCAACACTTATGGCGAAGCTGTGCGGAATGCTCAGAGATATACTTATAGCAGGGCTGTATGGCACAGCCACCGATGCAGCGATAGCATTTTCTACAGCGTCAAGAATACCGCTTTTGTTTTTTGATATAGCATTAGGCTCTGCAATCACATCGGCATTCATACCTGTATTTAATGAATACGTGGCAAAGGACGAAGAGAAAAAAGCACTCGAGTTTGCCAATAGCTTTATAAATTTGATAATACTTGTAACGGTAGTGGTGTCGGCACTGGGAATAGTTTTTTCCAAAGAAGTAGTAACACTTTTTGCCGGAGGATTAAGCGGCGATAAGCTTTTGCTTTCTTCGATGCTCACTAAAATCCTGTTCCCCACTATAATCTTTACTGCTTTGGCGTATTGCTTTGTAGGACTTCTTCAGTCTTATGGGCAGTTTCTGATACCGGCAATTATAAGCCTTGTTTCAAATGTTATACTTATATTGTACGTGGCAATATTCGGCGATAAATTCGGTGTGCGTGGCGTAGCAGTGGCGATGCTTGTTGCCTGGTCTTCCCAGTGTATAGTGCAGATACCCTCACTTGTGAAGATGAAATACCGTTTCAGACCTACGCTGAACTTTAAAAACGAGGGTATAAAAAACGTTTGTAAGCTGGCACTTCCAATTATCCTCAGTACCTGGATGCAGCCGATTAACACAATAGTAAATATGCGCCTTGCATCATCACTTAACGGCGGAGAGGCTATGACCGCTCTGGATTACGCTAATAAGATATATATACTTCTTGTGGGTGTGTTCACCTTTACGGCTACAAACCTTATATTCCCGTCACTTTCGAGGGCAAGCGCAGTTGATAATAATGAGAGCTTTGTAAATATTTTAGGTAAAGCTATACGTTATGTAGCGCTTATAATAGTTCCGGTTATGATAGGTTTTTTGCTTCTGTCGTCACCTATTATACGTTTGTTTTATGAACGTGGCGCCTTTGATGCACAGTCAACGCATCTTACCGCAACGGCACTGTTCTGTTATTCGTTTGGTATGCTGGGATATGCAATGCAGGAGCTGGCAAACAAAGGCTTCTATGCACTTAAGGACGGTAAAACACCTATGCGGGTTGCCATATTAGGTATAGCGGTAAATATAGCCCTGAGTATATTGCTTGTGTCGGTTTTCAAAACAGGACTTGGCGGACTTGCGGTGGCATCTGCAGTAGCAGCTAATATAATAGGCTTTTCACTGCTGTATATACTTAATAAACGTAAAGCCGGCATTATAACAAAAGAATTTCAGTTGTTTGCGGTAAAGCTTGTTGTATCCGTTGCTGTAATGGGTATAGCAGTATTTTTGGTAAAACAGCTTACAGCAGACTTTAATAAGCTTATGGCTGTGGTTGTACCTGCAGCAGTGGGAGCAGTTGTGTATTTTGTAATGTGCGCAATTCTTAAAGTAAAAGAGTTTACGAATCTTTTTAAAATATTGATATCAGTTTTAAAAAGGAGGGGTGAGAATGAATAACAGTATGATAATAAGCCTTTTAAAAAAGCTGTATGCATTTTTTGCTGTGAGCTATAATAACAGCCTGTTCAAAAAATGCAGTGACGGTATAGTAGCTTTTTTAAATAGAATAACAAAGAACAGCTTCTTTGTAAATTTCTTTTCCAGACCGGTAAAAAAAGCATACGCTTCATCCGGTAAGTTCTTTGGCTTTTTAGGAAATATTATCGCTGCGATAAGAAAATTGCTTGCCCTTGCGGCAGCTCCGGTTAAGCAAAGCCAGATAATAAATATCGGGGCGAAGTTTTATTCAAACCTCCTGCATTATTCTTTACGAATATACGGTGTAACAGCAGGCACAGCCCTTTTAATATACTCGCTGTTTTCAATTATAAACGGCGCCATGACGAATAATATGAGTGTTTTTGCAGGCTTTGTGCTGTTTTTCAGTGCAGCGTGCTGCTGTGTGAATGCATCTGTTTATAATATTTTCACATCCAGTATACTGGTTAAGCTTTTCGGTAAGCTTTTGGGTAACGAGCGGTTTTGCGAACGCCCTGTTATCAGGTTAAATGTGTATAATGCCATTTTCGCTGTGGCTTTTGGTACTGTTTTAGCTGTGGCTGCGCTAAATACAAATCCTGTTTATACGCTGATTTTTGCTTTCGGCATAATAGCTGCGGGCTGGATACTGTATGATTACAGCGTGGGTATTTATATTGCAGTTGTAATTCTGCCCTTTGCACCAACAATGGCACTTGTAGGGCTTATACTGTTCACCTTTGCATCATTTATGCTTAAATTTATATTCGATGAAAATATGCACTTCACACAGACCCCCCTTGATATACCGCTTGTACTGTTTGCAG
>JAZNZL010000037.1:0-2832 GCA_045594925.1 Clostridia bacterium | reverse complement strand
GGTCTTTTTCTGTTTCTGCAGAATCAGGTTCCTGCGGTTTGTTTTCGGATTCAGTGGATACATCTTCCTGAGCTGGTCCATTTTTACTTCCTGCATCTGTGGGTTCAGGCTCTGTTTCATTCTTTTCCGCTGTTACAGGTTCTGTGGTTTCATCATCAGGTGATGACACGGGAATATCTGTTTCATTTTCATCAGGGGTATCCTGCGTGTTTTCAGGATTTCCTGTGTTCTCAGGCTGCTGCGGTACTTCCTTTGGCGGTGACACAAGCATAATCTTATTTATTGGGCTATACACGCTTTTATGGATAAACTTACTTGATATCACCTTGCCGTTTTCTATTACTTTCTTATAAGTGTTTATTACAGCACCATTTGAGCCGGACTGCTTTACCTTGGTCTGGCCTTCTGCAAGAGTTTCGTCAATTTCTTCAACAACAGCAAAGGGATATGTGCTTACGCGTTCTGTGGATATTTCTACAGTTTTATCGCTCGTCTTCTTACCGTATACCGAAACAGTAAGCACTCCGCCACCGATTGACGATGTTATTTTTACCGGTGTTTCATAGGGGTTTTTGAACTTAAAATCTATGCTTCCGTATGCTACGGTTGCATCTCTGCCCAAGGGCACGTATGCCACCGGCAAAGAGTGACTTGTACGGCTTACTATCTCAAGGTCTGCATACAAAACTGCATTATACAGTGTTGACGACACCTGACAAATTCCGCCGCCAAGACCGTCAACAACCTCGCCGCCCGCATACACCTTGGCATTACTAAAGCCGCGTTCGGTAGTTCTCTCGCCTACTATTGAGTTATATGAAAACACATCAGCTGTATTTAAAACAATATTATTGATTCGTCTTGCTGCAAGGCTTACATTCTGTGTTCTGCCTACTTCACCGGGATTATATCTGGTGGTATATGTTCCAAGACAATCACCAAACATTGACTTATCAAGCTGTTCTACAGTAATTTCCGGTTCCTTAACAGTTACAGGTATAAAATACTCTTTTGAATTTTTACTGTTCTCCGCTATGATCTGCTCTGCCTGCTTCACATCAAAGTCAAGCCCCTGCTGGCTCTCTTTATAAACTATACGCATATTTTCAATAGTATAAGATGCATTTTCTGCAGTTTTTGCGTATTCCTCATACAAAGACTGGGCTGATATAACTGTGGGATTGACTGTTTCAATCACAAGCTCCACGTCATCCTTTTTGCCCGATGCCACATCAGACAAATCCGAGTCAAGCTTTTGTTTATTTACATCAAGGCCCTGACTACCGTTTTTAATATACAGCTTATCGCCTTCTACACGGATTTCAGGCTCTACTGACGGTGTGCGCAAATCCCCAAGCTCTTTTTCAAATATTTCGTCAAGCTTTTCCTGATTATAGGAAACTGCCATCTGCAAATCGACAGGATTAAACATAACCTTGAATATATTACCTATACGTGAAAAAATATTTTTATCTCTGCCATAGGCATATGCTTGCTCTACGGTTTTTTCTACATCACATTTTAAATCTATATCTTCGGGTGTTACAGAAAATTTTTTATCTTCACATACAAAAGCCGGAAGTGTATCAAAAAAGCTTTCTTCTGCCAAGCGTTCCGACGCAGAAGCCATACTCTTTCCGCCTATATCCACTCCACACACGGATATACCGGAATATATATTACCATTAAACGCCAGTACAGAAAGCCATATCAAAGCCGAAGCAACAACAAATGCCGCTGCCGATATAATGATTTTTGATTCGAAACTTAAACTCTTCATACACTTGCCCCCATTTTAATATGTACGATTTAACTCTATGTGAAACTAACAAATAAATACATATTTTTTAAAAGAGTCAAGATTTTCTTAACTCTTTTAAAAAACGGGCGAGAGCCTTGTGCTCTCGCCCGTACAAGCACTCAATTAAAATTAATCACGAGCCTGTCTTTTATAAGTTTCGTATCTCTCAGCAAGGTCTTTCTCTGCCTTATCGAACAGCATTTCTGCTTCTGCAGGGAATGCTTTCTTAAGCATAAGGTATCTGTTCTCGCCTTCTAAGAACTCTTTAACTGTGCCTGTGGGTTCTTTAGAATCCAGAATAAAGGGATTCTTACCCTCTTCCTTAAGAAGCGGATTATATCTCCACAAGTGCCAGTAGCCTGTTTCAACAGCTTTCTTCTCTTCTGCTATTGAGTTACCCATTCCGCCTTTTGCCTTGATACCGTGGTTGATACAAGGTGCGTATGCGATGATGAGTGAGGGTCCCGGATATGCTTCTGCTTCCTTAATAGCCTTAAGCGCCTGAGCCATATCTGCACCAAGTGCAATCTGTGCAACATATACGTAGCCGTATGTTGTACCTATCATACCAAGGTCCTTCTTCTTAACCTTTTTACCTGCTGCCGCAAACTTAGCTACTGCAGCTGTAGGTGTTGATTTAGATGACTGACCGCCGGTATTTGAATATACCTCTGTATCTACTACAAAGATATTTACATCTTCGCCTGATGCGATTACGTGGTCAAGACCGCCGTAGCCGATATCATATGCCCAACCGTCTCCACCGAATATCCACTGTGATTTCTTAACGAGGAAGTCTGTTCTGTCAGCGATTTCTTTTACTGCTGCGTTGCTCATATCTGCATCTTTGATAAGTGCTTCAATCTTATCTGCTGCTTCCTTTGAACCCTTTGCGCAGTCTTTTGCTTCTATCCACTCTTTGAATGCTGCTGCCAATTCAGGTGATACTGCATCCATAGCTTGATTGATTCTTGCTTCAAGAGTTTTTCTTACCTTCTTGTTTGCTATTGCCATACCAAGACCAAACTCTG